>JACQRY010000133.1 GCA_016206275.1 Nitrososphaerota archaeon | reverse complement strand
GTTCAGTTCCCCCGTTTCGGCTTCTGCAGGATCGATGCTCCAAACCTTGCTATCTTCGCTCATAAATAGCACGAGGTTAGGTGAAACCCTGTCAAGTAATGCTCCTCCTGATGCCCGAAAGATTGAGCAGGAGCTGCTGGACAAATCGAAACTAGATTCCTTTGTGACACCGTTTTACGACGGTCTTTCTCTTGCCAACATTCCGATTTCAATACTCAATCACTTCGAAGCGAATATTAGGGGTCGCAAACCTGTTAGGGACGGACTTGTAACAGACGTATTCGAAGGCACCGAAACAGTGGTTTTGATGTTGCTGGACGGCTTGGGTTACAACCTTCTCCTCAGTGATGCAGAGAGACGAAAGTCACCTTTCATGCATCTTGCCGATTCCGGAACCCTCTTCCCCATCACATCTACCTTCCCCTCTACGACCAGCACAGCTCTGACATCTGTCAATTCTGCTTTGACGCCGCAAGAGCATGGTGTGATCGGTTATACCATGTATCTGAAGAGCTTGGGTGTGGTAGCCAACATGATCGGCTTTAGTGCAGCATCTGACGAGAGGCGAGGCGGGCTTGCGAGTATGGGTGTAGATTCGAGAAGCCTTCTACCGGGCCCAACGATTTACGAGGCATTGTTGAAGGAGGATGTTAAGAGCAGGGTTTTGACTCGGAAGCTCTACAAGAATAGCAGTCTTTCACGAATGACTCATTCCGGTGCAGCAGTAGACACCTATGTGAGTTCGTCGGATTTGTTTGTGACTTTAAGGAAGCTTGTGAGCAGCGGTTCAAGGGATCGACGTTATTTCTTTGTGTATTGGGATGCTGTTGACGCGTTGTCACATATTCATGGTCCTCTTACTGATGAGGTGTATGCGGAGATGGCTAGCTTCTCCTATTCATTCAAAGCTGAGCTTCTGGATAAGCTAAGTAAGAAAAATGGTGAGAGGACTGCTCTTCTGATAACTGGTGACCACGGGCTTGTCGCCACTCCGAAGGCTAAGACCGTTATGGTTGACAGGTATCCTAAGCTAATGGATTGTCTACTGATTCCTCCAACTGGGGATGGTCGAGCATCTATTCTGCACACGAAGCCGGGTAGAACTGATGAGGCTAAGGGATACGTTGAGTCAAAGTTTGAGGGAAAGGCGAAGGTTATTGAGTCGCAGACTGCTCTTGAAGAAGGTTTCTTTGGCTATGGTGGACTGAATGATGAGATATCTTCACGCATAGGCGATCTTATCATACTCCCCTATGATGGCTATTCGTTTGTATATCCATACAAGAGGCGTGAAGAAGGATTTGTGCTCAATGGTTCCCACGGAGGTTTGCTGAAGGATGAGATGCTCGTTCCCTTACTAGCCTCCAAGCTCGGTTGACCGCCTGTTAACTACTCAAGGGGCCGAGATGGACAAGTTCAAGGGTCAGATCTTGTCAAGCTAGCAGAGCCTTTCTGTGTGCCAAATACGTTTTGTATTAAGCTGCAGTGTTGTCTTCCTAGATCATAAGCCTCTTCCCAGAAACCGTCACGCTTACAGTCTTCCCTTCTTTGACCGCCTTGTATTCACAGGATGTGAATAGACGGGCTACATGTAGATTGGTCTCCAAGTGTTCAGTCACCTCAGAAGTAGTGAACTGAGATTCGCCTTCAGTGCACGCGAGAATAGGGACAACCATATCGGCCAAATGATGATCCACCGGTACATCTAACTTGTACTCATCAGAGAATTTAGCTGCAGCTTCTTCACCAACTTTCTCGGCAGGCAAACCTCTTTTCCCAATGCTGTCTCCTCCTATGAAGATGGTTCTACCGTCAACATAGAATATCGCTATGGCTGTTCCAGGAGAGACAGCTTCCTCGTGACTGCTCTCCATATTTCCAACAGGGATTGACCGCCTGGTAAGATATTCTTTGGCAGCAAACGTCTGTCGCTCAGCAACACTCTTTTGAAGATTTGAGCAAACAGAAAGTATCGAAGCTTCCCGGGCAACAGCGGTACTGAGTCCCAAAGGCCTTGATGCCTTTCTAGGCTTGACAGAAGCTTTCACGATTCCTCCCCCCTTGGGATAGTAGCCTCGTCTAACAATCTCTAGCTCAACTTCAATTCCTAGAAGGCGGTACGCGGGTAACACCACGCGTCGGAGATAATCCATGGTAGGGCTTCCGCTTACATCAGTGCCTCCTACAAGCTTAGCTTCTAGGTTGCCTCCTGATAGACTGACTGCGGGTATGACTGCTTGGAGAAGTAGTGTGATACTTCCGGCTGTGCCTATGTCGATGTCGAGGGAGGTAAGCGTCTGCTCCCGAGGTCTGAAAAAGATTCTTCTTGAACCCAGTGAGACGTTTTCGATGTGGGCGTTGAATATTGTAGCAAGAGCTTTCACGGTTGACAGGTGTTGGGGTCTGAGACCGGGGGTGGTTCTCTTCGCCCTGATATTAACGACTTCAACAGGTTTGTGGGAGAGTACGGACAGAGCTATTGCGCTGCGAAGGATCTGGCCTCCTCCCTCTCCTCTAGAACCGTCTATGATTACGCGCTCTTCTTCGACCACAGCGCGACGGTGTAGATGATTACTGTATAAACAACATTATCTTTGGTGAGGGTTTCAGGAGTCGAAAGCTAAGAATAAGACATTCCGGCATTGTGATCTTTTTTCAGCAAGTCCTTCACACGGTTTGCGCCATCCACATCTCTGATCACTTTTGCGACTGCTTTAGGGACCAATTTGTTCCACTCTCCGCCTGAAAGCATCCTCTCTCTTACCTCGGTTGCCCAATACCTCTCACGCTTGTATAGGGATACTGGCTTCACTTTGAAGCCTGCTTCTTGGAACAAGCGGCGGGTAAGGGCCTCATTGGTGTAGACGGTGTCGAAGGGAGGTGTGTATGATACTACTTGAGCCACCCATATGGAATGCATCAACGCATCGGGGACAGGTATTATCATGTAGCGTTTAGCATCAATCCCAGCTTCGGTGAGACTATTCTTCAGCATGAGCAGTCTCTCGCCTACGGTGAAAGGGTTAGCGGGTTCATGGCTTTTCTGAGTGCTGCCGACGACTATGATCAGCTCCTCCACTTCGTCAAGAACTTTCTTTATGGCGTAAAGATGGCCTAGGTGGAAAGGTTGGAAGCGTCCTATGAAGAGGCCTCTTTTCACATAACCGCCCTATCTATTCGATGTGGCAAACCTTAATAAACGAAGAGATATCGGCAAGTTTCAAGATCCGGACGGAATGAGTTACGTTTGAAGCCGCTTGTAATGACACCAGGCCCGACAAATGTGCCGGAAAGAGTGATGAGGGCGATGTTGACCCCAATTATCAATCATAGATGCGAGGAATTCAGCAGTCTATTTCGCCGCATCGTAGAGAAGAGTAGAAATGTTTTCGAAACGAGCGGAAACATTGCCGTTTTCACAGCTTCTGGAACAGGCGGAGTGGAGGCAGCTGTTAGAAGCGTTGTTAGAAACAATGATAATGTTGTTGTCCCTGTATTCGGAGAGTTCGGCGAGAGGCTTATCGAAACAATCACAGTTGCAGGCGGAAAAGCGATCAGAGTTAATGCTCCCTACGGCTCAGCCCCTAACCCTGACGACATTGAAGAGGTCTTCGAAAAAACCGGCAAGGTAAAAGCCCTATGTATGGTGTCCAACGAAACTTCTACGGGTGTAAGATACAAGTGGCTTAAAGAGGTGGGGGAAGTTGTGTCAAAATTTGGAGGTTTCTTTGTAGTTGATGCTGTGACAAGTTTGGGTGGAGACGAGGTTCCGGTGGACAGATTAGGAATAGATGTCTGCTCTACTGCAACCCACAAGTGTCTGGCAGCTCCTCCGGGACTCGCCTTGGTGTCGGTAAATGAACGGGCGAAGAAGTATGCGCTTGAAAACCCGTCTTCAACCATGTACTTTGATCTAGCGAAACAGTTCAAGTTCGCCGAGCGAGGTGAAACGCCTTATACTCCATCTCTGCCTTTGTTCTATGCTCTTGATGAGGCTCTTAGCATGGTGCTCGAAGAAGGCATGCCAGCACGGATAAAGAGGCATAGGACTTGCGCAGAAGCCTTCTACGATGCCTTCGAAGCCTTGGACATGGAGGGCTTTGCTCAAAGAGACGTACGCTCCAACACTGTTGTGGCCTTCAAGTACAGTAGCGGTGTGGATGATAGTAGGTTCCGAAGAACTTTGGAGGAACAGTTCCAAGTACATATCGCAGGGGGCTTCGGGGAGTATAAGGGAAAACTCTTCAGGGTTGGATGCATGGGTGAAGTAGCCACATACCATGTGTTGACCACAGTAGCTGCGGTGGCCTCAGCTCTTATGCTGCAGAAGATAAGATGCGACCCTGCTCTAGCGATGAGCGTTGCTGAGCAGAGGCTGAGACGCCTTAATCAAAGAAGCCTATAGATGCGTAAAGTATTTGTCTATTCGTTTAGGGCGGAAGGTGGGTTAACAATTGCCAATTGACGCTGGAAGTTTTATCCTCGCCAACTATACTGCCAAGGAGAAGGACACAGGTGAGCCTGTGGAAACCACCTTAGCTGAAGAAGCTAAGAAGCTTGGTATCCACGACCCAACTCGGGAATACGAGCCTAGGCTTGTAGCTGTTGGAGAAGGCTGGGTATTGCAAGGGGTAGACGAGGCTCTTAGAAGCGCGAATGTGGGTGATAAACTGACTGTTGAAGTGCCTCCTGAGAAGGGCTTTGGGCACCGAGACCCGTCGAGGGTACGCCTAATTCCGCTTAGAAAGTTCGGTGACAAAGCAGATGAGCTCCGGGTGGGAGACCCTGTGGAGGTGGAAGGTCGTGTGGGCACGGTAAGATTTGTCGGTTCTGGCAGAGCTCAAATAGACTTCAACCATCGGTTCGCCGGTAAGGTCCTTGTCTACGATCTTGAGGTAGTAAAGAAGCTTGAACCAGATCAAGAGAAGATTGTCGCCCTGATAAAGCGTCGAATTCCCGTGGCGGAGAACGAAGTTAAACTCTCCTTTGAGGAATCTACTCTTAGGATCGAGCTTCCACAGAAAACCTATCTTACCGAAGGGATGCAGATCATAAAGAGAGCTTTAGCCAGCGACATATTCAAGTATCTACCAAACATCAAGACAGTCAACTACACAGAGACCTATGAATCGCCTAAACCTCAAGAAACAGCTGAGGCGAAACCTGCTGGAACGGTAGAGAAAGTTCCTGAGAAACCAAAAGAAGGAGCTGAAACAAACCCTATTCAATTAACAGATGAAGCTCCGCAGAAACCAGAGGAAGCGGAAGCCAAGTCCTAAATTACGCCTGTCTCCTTAGCCAGCTTTAGCGCAGAATCGTAGTCGAGGCCATCCCTGTGCAGAATCGTATAACGCTCAGGCCTGATACTGGGGGCCATCACCAGCGCTTTCGCAATTTGCTCTGGTGTCACCCCGATCTGTTTGGCAGTAGTTGGAGCGTTGACCTTCCTGAGAGCATCAGTGATCCCTGTAGAGTCCTCGCCTTGAAGCTTCGAAACCATAATGGCACCAATTCCGCATGTTTCGCCATGCAGCCCAGCTCCAGGAGCAATGAGGCTCAACGCATGACTGAACAAATGTTCTCCGCCGCTGCAGGGCCTACTGGATCCGGCTATGCCTGCAGCTACACCCGCGCTGATCAAGGCTTCAACAACGCCTCTGACGCCATCTACATTGTGTTTGCCTATTTCGTTCGCTCGGCGTATCACAAACCTCGCACTCAGTAGAGCTAGACTAGCCGCATACTCTCCGTAGTACTCATTCTTCTCCTCCCACGCCAGTCGCCAATCCCATACTGCTGTTATCTTCGCCAGAAGGTCCCCGCAGCCACTGGCCAGAAGCCTAGCAGGAGCATTTACAATAAGATCGATATCAGCTAAGACGCCTAGGGGCGAGCTGCATATCATCGAATAGGGTCTGTCCATTCCTTTTATCGATGCCATGGGGCTGGATATACCGTCGTGAGAAGCACTGGTGGGCACGCTGATGAGAGGGCGTCTGATGTTGTGGGCGGCAAGCTTAGCTACGTCAACCGACTTGCCTCCTCCCAGCCCTACAACTGCAATGACTTCTTCTTTTGCCGCTGCCTGCTGGATACGTTTCACCTCAGCTAAGGTTGCTGACTCGACTTCCATCCAAACAGGAGTATGCTGATTCTCTGTCAAAATGTTAGTGACGATGCTACCCATATTGTTTCTGACATGGCTACCAGTCACGATCAGAATTCTGCCATCTAGACCAAGAGCCTCCAGAAAACCCGATAGCTCGGAGATAACTCCGCTTCCCACAAGTATTCTGCGGGGAAGCTCGATGGCGTGAAGGCCCAATGTTCCTGCACGATGGGTTTGAACGCTGATCTCTATTTAACCATACTAGCTTATGTCACGTGATTCCAAGTCGCTAATGACTTTTCAGTGGGTTCGTAGATTACGATGCTTTTAAAAACCATGTCTTCTTTTCATTAGCTCTGAAAAACGCACGGGAGGAATGATATTCGCCAAACCGACTCCGCCACCCTACACGCTGCGAGGAATAGACACATGGGTGTTCATCGATTAGATGTTTACCGTTCGCCGAATATCGGCATCTTTCTGAAAGCGTGTGATAAACTCGTATTGGTCCCAAGAGGATTGGCTGAATCCAAAGTTAACAAGCTGTCCGAGACGCTGAAGGTTAAGGTTCTCCAAGCCTCGGTCTCAGGTTCAAGGCTTCTCGGTCCTTTGATGGCAATGAACAGCAGAGGGATCATCGTTTCCCGACTCGCTGAGCAGGAGGAAATCTCCTCCATCAAAAGATCGAGTGACTTGCCTGTTGAGATACTGGATACCAACTATACTTGTGTCGGAAACCTTGTCGTCGTAAATGACGCGGGGGCCGTAGCATCAACCGTTCTACCCGCAGGCGCACTTAGGAAGATTCAGGACGTTTTTGACGTGCCTGTCGAAGCGACGAATATCGCCTCCTATGTTCAGGTTGGCGCGATGGTGCTTGCGACGAACCGGGGTGGCGTGATACATCCCAAGGCTTCTGAAGAAGAAGTTGCTATTGTGGGCGAGGTTTTGAAAGTTGGCGTCGAGCCGTGCACCGTTAATGGAGGAGTTCCGTTGGTCGGTTCAGGGCTTGTGGCGAATAGCAGTGAGGCGATAGTGGGAACATCGACAAGTGGCCCTGAGCTTGTGATCTTGGCTCGAGCTCTCAAGCTTTAAGGCAAGGGTTTTAAGACCAATGGAAAGGGGAGGTTTGTGCATAAATGGCTGTAAGTGATGATGAAAAGCTTCAAGCGTTAGTTGGAGAGGCCAGAGTCCTAGAGGCTTACATGGGTGACTTGAACAATCGTGAAGCTCTTGTAGCAAGAGCAATTATCGAAACCAGAGCAGTTTCAGAATCTCTGAGGGCACTCGGCAATCAAGACACAACCGAAGTTCTATTCCCAATGGGGGCAGGCATATTCATCAGAACAGCGCCTCCCCAGGCAGACAAGCTCATCGTGAGCGTTGGCTCGAACATAGCGATGGAGAGGTCCAAGGAAGACACGTTTGCCTTCCTTGATGCCCGGCTCAAAGAGTTGGAGAACGCAGGAGTTTCTATTCAGCAAGAGAAGGCGGAGCTAGCCAACAGGCTTAACTCTGCTAGAGCTGCTATTAACAGGATTGTGGAGGCTCAACAGCATCGTCAAGGACCGAGTTAGATGTTCGAGAAGCTAAAGGCTGCTTTTGGCACACTGGTGTCGGCGGCCTCTGAGAAGACAATTTCAGAGGCTGATGTGGACAAGCTTCTGTGGGACTTTGAACTCGCATTACTGGAGAGCGACGTAGCTCAAGAAGTTGTAACAGGATTGGTTGGACGGCTGAAAGGAGAGTTTGTCGGGGACAAGGTCAAGAGGAGTATTGATGTCAAAGACATTCTAAAGACGAGGCTGGCAGAGATCTTGGTTGAAGTAGTGAAGTCTCCGCAAACTTTGGATGTTTTCCAAAGCATTGAAGAGAAGAAACAGACCGGTGAACCCTTCATCATAGTTTTTCTTGGCATTAACGGCACTGGTAAGACTACGACCATCGCCAAGTTCGCATATGCGTTAAAGCAACACGGGTTCTCGATAGTTATGGCTGCAGGGGACACACATCGCGCGGGCGCGATCGAGCAGCTCGGAGAGCATGCGGCACGCCTATCTGTGAAACATGTTGCCCAGAAATATGGTGCTGACCCCGCTGCTGTAGCTAGGGACGCTGTGCTATACGCTAAAGCTCATCGTATAGACGTGGTGCTGGTGGACACTGCTGGCAGGATGCAGACGAGTAGAAACTTGATGGATGAAATGACTAAGATTGTGCGTGTCACCAAGCCTGACTTGACAGTCTTTGTAGGTGATGCTCTTGCGGGGAACGACGCTGTTTCTCAAGCAAAAGAATTCCTCAATGCAACGAATTTTGATGCTGCGATACTCACAAAGGCTGATGCTGATGCTAAGGGCGGCGCTGCGTTAGCCATATCTTATGTGACAAAGAAACCTATTCTTTTTCTCGGTGTAGGCCAGACCTATGACAGCCTAGCCCCCTTCGACCCGACTGCTTTCGCCAAATCCCTTATTGAAAACGCTTCGCAGCCAGCCAAATAACAGCAACGGGATCGCGAGGGACAAAGTAATAAGCGCATTTACTAATCCTCAAGTGAAGAGAATCTTATGAAAGGGCGAGATGTTCTATCACTCGCTGAACTCTCCGCGGAAGAGATCGTTCAGATTCTAGATCTTGCCCACATATTGAAATCTGAACGCAGTCAGGGAGTCTTCAGGAAACTCCTTGAAAATCGTAGCCTAGCTATGATCTTTCAGAAACCGTCCACTAGGACAAGGGTTAGCTTTGAGGTGGCCATGTTCCAGCTGGGTGGTCATGCTGTGAACCTCTCGGCCGGTGAGCTCCAGCTTTCAAGAGGCGAGACGATTGAAGACACAGCGCGCGCCCTCTCACGGTACGTGGACTGCATCATGGCTAGAGTCTATAGTCATAGTGATATAGTCAAGCTGGCTGAGGCGGCAGACATACCTGTGATAAACGGTTTATCAGACCAGTACCATCCATGTCAGCTTTTGGCAGACCTCCAGACCATTAGAGAACTGAAAGGTCGTTTTCAGGGGCTTCGAGTAGCGTGGGTGGGTGATGGGAACAATGTGTGCGACACTTTACTCATAGCCTCAGCGAAATTGGGGATGAATCTAACAGTGGCCTGTCCATCTAGGCACGCTCCGCTGCCGGAAGCTGTTAGACTCGCTAAGAAGTTCTCCAAGGAGACCGGCGCCGAGACTAGGGTAATTGACGACCCTAGTAGAGCCATTAAGAACGCTGATGTGGTTGTAACAGACAGTTTTGTCTCCATGGGGACTGAATCAGAGGCTGCAAAAAGACGTAAGGCGTTTATTCCAAAGTATCAGGTGAATAAAGCCCTCTTTTCGAAGGCAACGCCAAACGCCATCTTCATGCACTGCCTGCCAGCTCACAGAGGAGAAGAAGTTACAAACGAAGTCATGGATGGCCCCCGTTCGGTCGTCTGGCAGGAAGCAGAGAACCGTCTCCACACCCAAAAAGCCATGCTCTGTCTCCTAATGTTAAACGAAGGAGAACTGCCTTGGCCGCCGGTTACTGGACCAGTCAGTGCTAAACTCTGACAACCTTCAAACCAGATTCTTCAAGAATCTTGAGGAGAGCTGCTTTCTGTGCTCCTAAACCTTTCCAGTCTAGGAACGCATGATTCACTTTCTCAACACATTTCTCAATCATCTGTCTTAAGACCGATAATTCTAGATGCTCCAACGCGTATTTGGATGCAATAGCTCCCAACCCGTATTCAGAGCCAAGAATCAGTTCAGCAAACTTCTCGGAGTAGTGGGGTCCTCCAAACCCAATACCGACCTTGCAATCCGGAATAGGATCGGTCACGGTGTCCATCAGAGCATCAGAGACTAGTAAAGCCGCTTCTTGGTCTTTCCACTCCCTCTCCGAAGAGCCAATCTCCACATATAAGACGGGTTTACGGAGGCTCGTCGGCCCATGATGAGTTGCTTCTAACGCTATTCGGTATCCTTTAGCCTTGTTACGTCTCTGCCAAAGATTCTTGAAGTAAGCCTTGAGCAGGGAAGGATAGGTGTGGGCTAGCTCCTTGGGTCTTCCTCCACGTGAATTGTCTTCAGAAAAATTGCCGGGGAAATGTGCTGTCAAAGATGGGATACCCTTGGATGACGTATGTCTGGAAACGAAGACATAGAAGTCTGGTGAGAATTTTTCATCTAGATGTTCTGCCAAGATGGCGTCACGTTTCAAGCAGATTAGCATGATGCTGTTCTTGGAGTAGATGGGTTCCTCTTCGAATCGTTCATCTGTCATTTGGAAACCGAATCTGCCGATGAGCGCCTGTGTTATGTTAATTGAGGCAGGGTCCTTCCTTGATGCGACTATGATACAGTTCTTGTTTTCCGTGGTGTGCAAGCTCTAGATGCTCCGTTGTTAGGTTTGCAGGTGAGTGGGGTGACAAGAATCATATATATGACTGGTTTCAGGGCAAGGGTTTAGCGGACGGAAGGTAGTATTTGGACGTAAAACGGGCAATAGATTCAGCGATAAATACACTGAAATTGGCGAGGAAGTCTGACGTAGATGAGTTCATGCTTTACTTGAAACTGATATTCTTGGGGATAATAATAGTTGGCACCATAGGCTTCATTATTCAGTTTATTGGGGCCATACTGAAGATCGGGTGAGCATGATTGTCTGAATCTTCTCTGTCCAAGTTCTTCGCCGTTAAGACTACTGGAGGATGGGAGAAGACTGTGACTTCACTCATTTCGGTGCGGATTGAGTTGAAGAAAAAGCCAATATACTCGATTCTAGTGTTGGAGAACTTGAAGGGATACATTTTCGTCGAGGCGGATAATGCACAGGTAGTGGGTGAAACGGTTTCAGGCTTCAAGCATGTTAAGAGCACTGTGCCAGGTATGATCCAGTTCCAGGACATCGAGAAGTTTCTGGTTACGAAGCCTATCATCACCGAGGTTAGTGTGAACGACGTTGTTGAAATTGTGGCTGGTCCCTTCAAAGGTATGAGGGCAAAGATTAACAGGATTGAGACCGCCAAGTCAGAGGTTACTATAGTCTTGTTGGAAGCGGCCTACCAGTTGCCTGTAACCATCAATGCTAACTATTTGAAGATCGTTCAGAAGGCGAAGGCGGAGGCCGTGTAAGGATGGGAGAGAAGAAGACTGTCTCAGCCCTAGTCATGGGTGGCTCTGCTAATGCTGGTCCGCCTCTTGGACCAGCTCTTGGTCCTCTTGGCGTAAACGTGATGCAGATAGTGAGTAGCATCAACGAGAAGACGAAGGATTATGGAGGTATGCGGGTGCCGGTAAAGATATTGGTGGATACCGAGACAAAGCAGTTCGATGTTGAAGTCGGTGTCCCTACTACTGCTGCTCTTGTGGTGAAGGAGGCTTCCCTCCAAAAGGGGTCGGGGAAGCCTAACGCGGAGTTTGTCGGTAACCTGAGTATGGAGCAGGTGGCCAAGATCGCTAAGATGAGGGCTGACTCTTCTTACGGAAGGAATACTCGTTCTGTTGCCCTTGAGATTATTGGGGCATGTGTAAGCATGGGTGTTAAGGTGGAGGATAAAGACCCTAGGGCGATGGTTTCTGAGGTGAAGAAGGGGACTTGGGACAAGGTTTTGTTGCCCAAGGCTTAGGCGGGAAACTATTATTAGCCCGTGCTTGAAGCAGGCGTTCGAGTCCCTGATCAATGAGGTGGATAATTGATGGTTTCTGTTCAAGAGATGGAGAAAGTTGTTACGAAGGCTAGAGAGGGTGCAGCGAAGCGAGGGTTCTCCCAGTCTTTTGAGTTGCTGATAGGGCTTAAGGATATTGATTTGAAGAAGAAGGATCTTAGCATAAACGAAGTGGTGTTTCTTCCCCATCCTCTTCCTGAGAAGAGCAGCATCTGCGTGTTCGCTTCCGGGGATTTATCGTTAAGAGCCAGCAGGGGTGGTGCTGAC
>JACQRY010000170.1 GCA_016206275.1 Nitrososphaerota archaeon | reverse complement strand
GCTTGAGCAAACATGTTTAGAACCGTAACATCGATCCCAAGGAGAGCCAATGCGATATCAATCGTAACAAAATAGAGAAACGCTTTGAAAAGGTCTCCTACCAGAGCGATATAAAATACCTGTTTCTGTTCAGTGGTGAACCCCTTCTTTACAAACTCCCCCATCCAGTCGGAAAATGTTAGTCCCAAAACCAGGATGATCAAAGCACCTACCAGTGTCGGAATTGTTGCGAGAGAAGCTTCGACGCGTTGAGATATGGCAGGCACACCTAGACTCTCAAGCGCCACAAGTAGCGCGATGATGTAAACAACCCATTTTGATAATGCCTTGGAGAATTCCGACGCGGTGAAACCAGATCGAATTAAAGCACGACCTACGACCGTTCTTCGGAAAACCGCGTCACCACCAAGTCTTGACACAGTTCTTCCAACACCAGATCCTAACAATCTGCCAAGACCCCAACCAACTGCGAGCACAATCGCCACGATCGCAGTCTTTGTCCCTACAAAGACGAGAATATCCGCTAGCTCATTGACTAGTGTTCCAAGATCCTGAACCAAGATGAAGAAACTTATATGCTATCTGTGATTATATAACCTTATCATAGGGTGCAATAGTACTCCCCAGTTGATTTGGCGGGCCCGGTGGGATTCGAACCCACGACCTCCGGCTCCGAAGGCTTGCGCAGATCCAGCAATATTGTACTTCGACGCCCTGATCCTGGCTAGGCTACGGGCCCAATGCTGAACGCGGACACAGGCCCCATTTAAAAGATGGCTCCCAGTACTAACAGAATAGTTCGGAGATCGACTTGTCGTATGGAGGTGTTAAGATTCCTCGCTCAGTCACTATGGAAGTCACAAGCTCAGGGGGAGTAACGTCGAACACAGGATTAAACACCTTTACTCCCAACGGCGCGATCCTCCTCCCACGTACCCTTTCAATCTCCATACTGCTCCGTTCTTCAACCTTAACCTCATTCCACCTCCCAGTGAAATCAAAACTGGAGATAGGTGAGGCCACATGGAAGGGAACCCTGTGCCTAGAGGCAATGACAGCGATTCCATAGGTGCCGATCTTGTTGAACACATGGCCCGACCTCATGACCCTATCCGCTCCCACTATCACACGGCTGATCAGCCCTTTGGACATCAAGTACCCCACTCCGGCGTCAGCTAGGAGAGTAGCATCGAAACCGTCGGCGATAAGCTCGTAGGCGGTAAGACGAGCGCCTTGTAGAGAAGGCCGAGTCTCAGGTACGTAGATCTTCAGTTTCTTTCCTTGCTCTTTTGCGGCTCTTAGTACTCCCAGAGCTGTTCCATACCCTACTGTGGCGAGAGCCCCCGCAATCTGCTGGCCCTAAATAGACCATTTGCAGTGCGTGAGGATAGTCTCCTCATCCCTTATGAGGGAGGCTCCCCATTTTCCTAGGGTACGGTTATTCTCCACATCCTCGTCGCCCATCCTGACAGCTTCATTTATCACGGCTCTGACGATCTCCTCTCTGTTTCCATGAGTCTGCCTAGCAGCCTGCATTACTCTGTCCAGTGCCCAAGGCAGGTTCACCGCTGTGGGTCTAGTTGATCTTAGCAGTTCGGATGACTTCTCCAGCTCGGATAACATTTCCTGACTGTTCTTAGCTTTACTGTTGTATGCGGCCAACGCAAGCCCCATGGCCGCAGCCACGCCGATGGCGGGAGCGCCTCTGATAACCATTCCTCGAATAGCGTCGGCGACCTCAATGTGGGTATTGCACCTTACGTATTGTAGGCGGAGGGGAAGCTTTGTCTGGTCGATAAGAACCACTTTACCATCTTTCCATTTCACAGTCCGTTCAGTGTAGAAGTCGACCATTTCAGCATCTTTCTTGTTTCAACTATTCTTCGGTAATTAAAGATGCTTCTGTTCTCGACCTCTAATGCTGTGAACCTGACTTAACATGCTTGTTGACAAGAGTTGACGAGGCCGACTAAATCTGGATAATATCTGTCCTATGGTTGCAATGAGCATACTCCAGACGATAATGGGATGGTTCGGCTCAAACGGCAAGCATATGGAAGATATCGAGCAAGCACCCGTAGTCACAACTATGTCACCGATTACCAGCGTGGAACCGGTTACCCAAGTAGAGGAAGCACCTACTATTGAAG
>JACQRY010000132.1 GCA_016206275.1 Nitrososphaerota archaeon | reverse complement strand
GTGGAGCTCTGATTTCGCATTCGGACTCAATCAAGTCATATCTCTCTACATGCTGGTTGAGTCGTTAGTAATTTTCTACCAAGCCGCCATGGTCCATAGCTCTGTAAGCTGGCTTATCCTGAACTTGATCAGTTGCCCGTGATTTCATGTTATGATCTTCTAGCCGGCCTCTTCGGCGTGTGCCGTGTTCCACTATGGTGGTGCCAATCTTATGAGTATCGACTAAGATCTAGGTTCATCAGTCTGGCGATGTTACCGCCGAGGATCTTGTCCCTGTCCTTGGAGCTCATCTTTATTCCGATGGGGGGCTCTTCGCATAGTGCGTCGATCTGGCTTAGCTGGGAGCCTTGCTCCATGGCTGGAGAATCTGTCCCGTAGATGAGCCTGTCAGCCCCCAAGCTCTTGACGGCTTCCCGTATTCTGGGGAGCGGAGCCCAGCTGATCTCAAGGTATACGTTATCATTCTTCTTGGCGACATACATGGCTTCATAGGGGAATCCTGAGTACTGGATTCCGAAGTGGAAGAAGACGAACTTAGCATGCGGATACTCTTCTATGCTAGGCACGAGTTGAACAGGGAGAGAGTAGGGAGGGTCACCTGTATGAATGAAGAGCGGTATGTTGAGATCTATGCTTGCCTCGACGATGGGGTTCATGAAATCTGGACTTAGATCCGGTCTGAAGAGATGCATATTGGGGTGAATCTTGACGGCCTTAAAGCCCTCCTTCTTAACAAGCGTCCTCAGCACTTGAACCCCCTCCTTGACTCCCATTCTCGGGTTCAGAGTCATGCAGCCGATCAGCTTCTTAGGGTATTTTCTCACCGCGTCAACAATATGCTGACTTTGCCTTATGTAGGCCGCTTTTCCCCCCGGCTCATAAATGGTAGACCCTATTGCAGGCTGGATAACACACACATCTACCTTAACAGGTTTGCCACCCACAATGTACTTTCTATTCATCCACTTGAGTAAACGCTCAGCGTTAAAGGGAACACTGGCCTTTCTCCAGACAGGA
The DNA here is from genome assembly GCA_016206275.1 of Nitrososphaerota archaeon. Taxonomy (GTDB): domain Archaea; phylum Thermoproteota; class Nitrososphaeria; order Nitrososphaerales; family JACQRY01; genus JACQRY01. Next base: position 1,160 of record JACQRY010000132.1, on the reverse strand, counting down.
TCAACTGCGACCGAGAGATGGACGTGACAGTCGATTATCATCGCAACGCCTGTCCATTCTCTGCTCTTAATATGGATTTATCGAGCTAGATTTGGGTTGGCAATTAGAAGAATCTAATGAATGGTTGTGAGAGAGAAAGATGATTTGGGTAAATTATTTCTCGAACTAGATGGAGTTATTTGGACAAAATGCCTGAATGGTTCAAGTGATTCAGACGAGCGTACTTGAATCGAGTGAATGCTAGACATGATGATTTTTGAGAAACTCTTCAGGTGTCAGCACCTCGATTTCTCTTGAAACTGCCTTGAAGTCTTTCTTGTTTCTCGTTATCATGATCTTCGAAACAGAAATTGCAGAGTAGAATTGCAGTGCATCCTCGAAATCTGAGAACCTTTTGTCCTTCAATGCAGCCTCAGCATCTTTTGCTGTGTTGTCGCACAGTTCAAACTTGCCTACACCCTTCCTGAGTTCACTAAGTGCTTTGCTTCTTGGCAAATCCTGTGACAGGAAAAAATAGATTATTGCTGTTGAAAGAACTGATACGTATCCTCTAAGTTTCCCTTTTCTAACCTTCTCCAAAACTCTAAGACTCGACTTCCAACCTTTTTGCTTCCACAGAACTTCTAGGAAAACATTAGCATCCACGAATATTGTTGGCTTATCTGCCATACCGTTCAGCTACTACTCTTCTTACTGCCTGCTTGTAACTGACTCTTGGAGCCGGTAAAATTCCTACCAACGAGAGCAACTGTCTGTCTGGTCTAGCGTCCGGATACTGCGCTCTTAATTCAGCTTCAACCTGCCTTATTCTCTCCTCGTCATTAATGTGACCTACTCTGCTCTTCTGCAATTTATGCTCAAGGCTCCTCAACCTCTCCCGCGTTCGCTCTATCTCTTTCTGAATCTCGCTGACCTCGGTCGTCATCACATATACCTCTGTAGGCTGAACAATAAATAATTGACGCTCTTTGTCTGTTCCAATAAGTGCCAACAGCTTCTCAAGTTTCTTGGGGTCTTCTGTGAGTTTGTTAAGCAGAGCATCTATCTTTGCCCTTACGTCATGCATCTGTACCGCTACTCTTGTATACAACGCTAATCCGCATTTGTTGCAGAATGAGCTCTCAGGTGAAAGCTGCGACGAACATCGTGGACTTCTTATC
>JACQRY010000126.1 GCA_016206275.1 Nitrososphaerota archaeon | reverse complement strand
ATTACACCTATCTTCAACGGTAGAGTCGAGATCATACCGAATCCCGCTGCAAAAATGGAGTATGGTTCAGGTGCGGTGATGGTATGCAGCTACGGTGACTACACAGACGTGCTTCTATTCCGTGAGCTTAAACTGAAGGAGACCGTTGCCATAGACGAAAACGGAAGGATGACTGGCGCAGCAGGCCAATACGCAGGCTTGAAGGTGAAGGCTGCCAGAGAAGCGGTGATCAAAGATCTTTCAAGCACAGGCCTAGTCAAAAAGATCGAAAGCATCTCTCACAGGACACCCATGTGTGAACGAAGCAAAACCCCAATCGAAATCATCCCTATGACTGAGTACTACTTCAAGCAGTTAGGAGCAGTACCCAAGCTCCTCAGAACAGCCAAAACCATGATCTTCCACCCCGAGGCCCACAGGCAGATACTTGTCAACTGGGTCAACTCCATCTCCATCGACTGGCCCATTTCAAGAAGAAGATTCTACGGAACCGAGGTTCCCGTATGGTACTGCAACAAGTGCAGCGCTCCCTATCTGCCTCCCCCTGGGAGATACTACAAGCCCTGGAGAGAAAACCCTCCAACCGACTCATGCCCCAAATGCGGTGAAAACAGCTTCACCGGAGACACCAGAACACTGGACACATGGATGGATTCCAGCCTCAGCCCCCTATTCATATCCAAGTATCAGAAGGATGAAGCCTTCTTCAGGAGAGTCTACCCCACCACAATCAGACCCCAAGCCAAAGACATTGTACGCACATGGCTCCACTACACCATCCTCAGATGCCAGATGCTAACCGGCAAACCTCCTTTCAGACATACATGGATCATGGGGCACGGCGTCGACGAAAAAGGTGAACGAATGAGCAAAAGCAAAGGGAACGTCATTGACCCTCTGCCAATATTGAAGAAACATGGTGCCGACGCCTTCCGTTTCTGGGCTGCTTCTGAAGCCAGCCTAGGCTCAGACTTCAGATGCTCAGAGGAGAGGATTAACGCTGCTAGACGCTTTATCACCAAGCTTTGGAACCTCTCCCGCTTCATCTCCAGCTTCCCCCATCCTAAGAGAGCCGTTCTAACACCGTCAGACAAATGGCTGCTTGCTGAACTGTCAAACCTGGTCAAGAAGAGCCTTGAAGGATACAGAGACTTTAACTTCTTCATCCCCTCAAACCTTCTCCGAGAATTCGTCTGGAACACCTTCGCAGCCCACTACGTAGAAATAGCTAAGGGAAGAGCCTACGGCGCAGGCTTCACCAAAAAAGAGCAGCAAGCAGCATGGTACACTCTCCACACAGCATTGAAAACCATCCTCCTACTACTATCACCGATAACACCCTTCTCAACAGACTTCGTGTGGAGAAACATCTACGGCGGAAAGAGCATCAATCTATCAAAATTCCCGAAGCCAGTTTGGAACACTAGACCTGCAGCGAAAACCTCCAAGATCATCGAATTCAACTCAACAATCTGGAACACGAAAAAAGCCAAGAGTCAATCTCTTAAAGACCCAATAAACATAGAAATTCCCAGCGAACTCAAAGCCTTCGCCCAAGACCTTAAAGCTATGCACAACATACAGTAACCACGACAACTGGACGAAAACCTTATCGTCTCTAACATAGTGACTTCGCGAAGGCGCTCCCACTGATGAATGGCGAATTCATTAAGGTCACCTCCACAGACCAAGTACCCATCGGATCTATGAAGACCTTCACCGTGGGCAGAGAGAAGGTTTTGATAGCCAATGTGGATGGAAAATATTACGCTATAGGCGCCATCTGCACACATCGCGACTGGGATCTATCGGAAGGAACACTTAATGGAAAAAAAGTGGTATGCATGGGTCACCCAGCAACATGGGATCTAGAGACAGGCCAAGCCCAATTCGTGTTATCCTTGCGACCCCTAGCTGTCTACGAAGTTAAAGCGGAAGGTAATAGCATCTCCATAAGAATCAAACAGACCAACTTGAGCATACCAAACTCTTAAGACACTCAACAAGCATCTTTTTCAACCATGAAGTTCATTCTCAGAACCAGAACAACGCGAGGAATTGAAACCATAATCAAAGTGTTGAGCGACAACCCAGGATTCTACGCCTTCATGATGAACGATTACCTTAATCCCAGAGACCAGCATGGAGCACTGGACACTTGGTCAGTGTTACCATACCTTGCAGCCAAAACCGAAGGGATCAAACTCGGCCCCTTCGTCACTCCCCTCCCCGCCCGCCACCCCGTCCTGATCGCAAGCGCTTCCACCAGCTTGGATCATCTCTCCAACGGCAGACTCATACTCGGGATAGGAGCCGGCAACCCAACATTAGCATGGGATAAGTTCGTCCGATTGGAAAAAGATCCGGTGAGAGTCGATCAGACCGATGAAGGAACAGAGCTATTACTTAGGCTTTGGAGCGAGGACAAAGTTACTTTCAACGGTAAATATTATCAGACAAAGGAAGCCTCCATCATCCCGAAACCGGTTCAGAAACCCCATCCTCCTCTGCTCTTCGGCGGCGGGGGAGACCGCATGCTCCGCCTAGCCGGAAAATATGCCGACATCGTCAGCCCACCACTCTTCCGAGCCTCCACATTAGAGCAATATGAGCAAGTCAAGAAGATCGTGCTTGACGCTGCAAACAAGGCTAGCAGGAAGGATAAGATCCAGTTCGCCTACCGTGGCCCAGAGCAGGCAGTAGGAGGTTCTTACCCAGACAGTAAAGTGATCGCAGGGAAACTCGAGGACGCTACGAAGGCTGGCGCCTCATACTTCATCATAGGCTTCGAAGTGGATGGACTATCGGAATCAGTGACGAGGTTCGCTGATGAAGCTATGTCATCCTACTCATAGTTCTTAGCGCTTTAGAGCCACATATTTACGGCGGAAGACTGTACTTTCACTCCCCACGTAGAGCATGGGCACATATTTCTTGAAGAGCCAGTAATCCTCGAAATCTTCCTCCGCATACGCCACCAAACATTCCCCGAGAAACAGATCGTGGTCACCGATTCTACGCTTCTCTTTGACATCGCATTCGATGACTGCGACAGCTTCTTTGATCACAGCAATGGGGGAAGAATGACCGTCTTGCACTGTGAGCCCTGAAGCCGAGATCTTATCTGCCACTTCTCTTCCTGACACCTCAGCCATATATGCAACTTTGCTGGCGTGAACATGGCTCAGCCAGTTCACCGCGAAATAACCAGACTTCTCCACCAGACCATGGGTGCTATTCTTAGGGGAGATTGCTACCCCTATCAAAAGCGGATTAAACGATAATGGGGTGCAGCTGATGGCCGGCATGCATCCGACTCTACTCTCATGGCTAGAGGTTATCAACACCGGGACTACCGGATAGAAAAGCCTGTGAACCTTATCTTTCCCCACCGCTTTGCGAGCCAACTTATCTTCGACCACTCTATCCTTCAAAGCTCCATAAACATAAATCATATCCACCTAATCTGCCCTAGATGAATCTTAGTTGCCAAAGAAAGAAGAGCACATAGTCGTAACAGTCATGGGTCAAGACCGGGTCGGCATCGTCGCAGGAGTATCAACAATCCTAGCCCAGTCTGGAGCCAACATACTGGATATGACTTCAACCAAGATGAGGGACATGTTCGTAATGATCATCCTCGCGGATATCAGCAAATCAAAGATGGAGCTCAAAGCCCTCCAAGACAAGCTCAGGAACAAAGGCAAAGAGCTGGGAGTACACATCTCAGCCCAGCACGAGGATAGTGGAATGGTTGACGCTGCAAGAGCAGGCTCTTTGAGCTTGGAGAAGCTAGAGGCGATGACATCGGTCTGCTCTTCTGGCTTGGACATGATCCCTTTGCCAGGAGACACCCCGGAGGAAACAATAGCAGCAATAATCATGGATGAGATGGCTATAGGAATAATCAACAACAAGCCTGTGGGAGTAAGAATCATACCAGTGCCTGGAAGAAAGGCTGGGGATCACGTAAAGTTCGGAGGCTTGCTAGGCAGTTCAATAGTGATGCCTGTGAGCAAATTCAGTAGCAAGACTTTTGCGCGCCGCGGAGGCCAAATACCTTCACCATCCGCTAGCCTCAGAGGATAGGATCTCAACCTGAATGAAACTAGTCTTTTTCCGCTATCCTCCATCTTTTGGTTATTATTGCTTCGGCTGGGAAACCGTAGGCAACGAGTCTTTGAGCTCGATGGGCTCCTGTCTTATGGATCAGGACTGGTCCTCTGATTTTTCGGCATTCTACTACAATCTGCTCAGCTACGAGCTTGTCGCCCTCGTCTTTTCCTATCATTGGACGGTTCCTTCTTCCCAGAGCTCCTTGAGTGCTTGGACAGTAAGATTCAGGTCCAGTTTCAAGTCGTTGGCTATGTCAAAGGTTTCTGCTTCTTCCCTGTCTCTGAGATAGGCAAGTATCTCTTTCTTAGCTCGGTTATTAGATACGTTTCTTATCTTGATAACCTTCATCTCTCTAAGGTTATTCAAATAATGCTCCACAGCTGTACGTATAAACTCACTCCTAGACCTGGCACTTATCTTGCCCATATTCTCATCAATAGCGTCTAGTTCTTCTTCATCAAATCTTACGGGAACAATCCATTGTTTTACCGCGTGTTGCATGTCGAATACAACGTATTACAACGTATATAACAGTTATTACAAAACTCGCCACCCCTCCAATGATTGATCTCCTTAAATCGCCACCCCAGTCATGTGTCCGATTGGTGCTTACTTTGAGAGCAGTGCTGTTAGAAGCGGGAGGCAAAGTAGTGACGAAAGAGGTTTCCAAGCCTAAGCTACTTGCAGGAGAAATTCTGGTAGGGATGAAGGCTTGTGGCCTGTGCGGTACCGATATTGAAAAGATGCGCGGACAATACACCGTTTCCCTACCAGTTTTAGGTCATGAGGCAGTGGGGATAGTCGCTGAGGTCGCAAAAGAAGTTACCGGTCTGAAGATTGGTGACAGGGTCTTTCCCCACCATCACGTCCCCTGCTACCGGTGCTACTTTTGTAAGCACGGCAGCGAAACCATGTGCCCTCATTACCGGGCCACCAATCTAGACCCAGGAGGCTTCTCAGAATACTTCCGGGTTCCGGCTTGGAACCTTAGTCACGGAGGCGTCTTGAAGATCCCTGAGCGCATCAGCTTTGAGGCAGCGAGTTTCATAGAGCCAACAGCCTGCTGCATAAGAAGTCTGAAACGCTGCCAAGCATCCGAAGGAGACACGGTGATGATAGCAGGTGCTGGACCCATAGGCCTCATACATCTAATGCTTCTAAAACTAGAAAAGGCAACGACGATAGTCACAGACATCAGTGGCAAGAGGCTCAGCTTCGCAAAAAAACTGGGTGCTCGGCATATTTTCAATCCTTCGGAAACTGATGTGCCCAAGAATGTTAAAGAGGAGACCGAGGGAAGAGGAGCAGACATAGCTATTGTAGCATCAGGAAACCCTCAAGCTATAGTGCAGGCGTTGAGCTCGGTTAGAAGAGGGGGAAAAGTCTGTCTATTCGGGGTGCCTGTGAAAGGCTCCTACTTGAACCATGATTTCAGCGACATCTTCAACTCGGAGGTTTCCATCATCTCCAGCAACGCTGCCACAGAGACAGAGACCAAGGCTGCCCTTAAACTCCTCAAGGACCGTAAATTTAACCCCGCTCCACTGATCACCAAGTTCAAGCTAGGTCGATTCCACAAAGCGGTTGAGGCGGCGGAGAAACAGGAATGCGTCAAACCTGTAATTGTGCCATGATAATGCCTATAGCTTTAACTAGAATCCAGTTCAACACCCTATCTCTCAAGGAGGAATCTCGAATATGGATTGGGGAATGAAGAACAGGTTATCACGCATAATCAAACCTGACACTGGAAGAACCGTCATGCTCGCCGTGGACCACGGCTACTTCCTAGGCCCCACAACCGGATTAGAGGATGCGAAGAGCACCATCAAACCGCTAGCACCATACGCTGATGCCCTCATGCTCACACGAGGCCTCCTCAGAACATCAGTCGAACCTAGCGTAGAGCTCCCTATAGTGCTTAGAGTTTCAGGCGGCGCCAGCATCTTGAAGGAGCTCTCCAACGAGGGAATAGTGGCTTCAATGGAGGAAGCTATAAGGCTCAACGCTGCTGCTGTCGCTACTTCGATCTTCGTCGGCGGGGAATATGAGAAGCGGTCCTTGATGAACCTCTCTAAGCTGGTCGATGCTGGAGAACGATACGGCATTCCTGTCCTTGGGGTAACAGCCGTAGGCAAAGACATGGGTCGGGACGCAAGATATCTATCACTAGCCTGCCGTATTGCAGCGGAGCTGGGCGCCCACTTTGTAAAAACCTACTTCTGCGAAGGCTTCGAAACCATAGTGAGCAGCTGCCCCGTGCCAGTAGTTGTAGCCGGAGGAAAGAAGCTTCCTGAAAGGGAAGCCCTCCAATTAGCGTATAATGCTGTTCATCAAGGAGCCTCAGGGGTAGACATGGGTCGGAACATCTTCCAGTCAGAAGCCCCCGTCGCTATGATAAGGGCTGTAAGAGCATTAGTCCATGAAAACGCTTCTGTTGACGAAGCCTACAAGCTATTCAACAAGCTTAAGGAAGAATCGCCTAAACGGCGACCGAAACTCCAAGAAGCTGCCGCATCATTCGACTAAGCTCCATCTGCATTTCCGACGCAATTCCAAACTCATATTCAAAGTCCCTAGCATTAATACTGGTAGCTAACAAAGACGACATGACCATGGATGAGGATCAAGAAGATTGAGCCTCTGTTACTCGAAATACCGATTTCAACACCGATGAAACTGTCTCCGTCCCTCTTCAACAAAACATATCGCACTCTTAGCGAAGTCTTCGTGAAGGTCCGTACCTACGAAGGTGTTGACGGATGGGGTGAAGCATTCCCTCACGCCGCCCCCCGCACAGTCATCCAATACATTGAGGATGTCCTTAGACCCCTTCTTGAAGGATCAGAGATCGACGGCGCGAAGGAATTGTCAACCAAGCTTTGGAGGCATCAGCACCATATGTGGGGTGGAATCTCATCATGCGCCTCAAGCGGGGTGGAGATAGCAATTTGGGATGTGGAAGCCAAACTCTTGGGAAAGCCTCTTCGCAGTATCCTCAACTCTTCTTCTCGTAGCGATGTTCCGGCCTATCTTAGTCTCCCGAAGTTCGGAGACCCCCAGAAGGTGTCTAAAGCATGTGGTGATGCCTTGGAGGAGGGATATGACTGGGTGAAGGTACATGAGATTGATCTGGACTGTGTGAAAGCAGCAAGGGCAACACTGGGTTCAGGAGTCAAGTTGGGTGTGGATGCTTCCTGTTTCTTCGATCTGAAAAATGCCTTAAGATATGCGAGGGGCCTTGAAAGATATGAGGTTGAATGGCTGGAGGAACCTCTCTTCCCACATGACGACTACGCTTTACTAAGCTCTCTGCGCCAGAAAACATCGGTGCCCATCGCCGCGGGAGAAAACGAGTTCTCTCTTTCAGGATACAAAACCATGATGAAAGAGGAGGCCGTGGACATAGTCCAACCAGACATCACCAAATGTGGCGGAATCGGGGCGTTGATGAACATCTCCCGCCTAGTCGGAGAGAAAAAGGTCGCCGCTCACCAGTGGAGGACCCGGCTTGGCTTAATAGCGTCAATTCATGTCGTTGCGAGTATCAGGAACGGCCTATGTGTTGAATATCCGTCGTCACAAATGAGTGAAAACATATTTTCTGAGACAATAGTCCCTCAGAACGGCAAGATACAGATTCCTAGTCGGGAAGGACTCGGCGTAGAGCCACGTGAGGAAGCTATTCGAAGATTCAGAGCATCTTAAGATAGATTAGCAATCCACGGACTCCAAAGACTTAGATCCCTAGCTTCGCTTCGTTTCATACATTCTTAAGGCTACAAGAAGAGCTGATGAAAGAGCGACGAAACCCACCACACTTATCGAAAAAGCTATGCCAAAGAAATCCGCCACAACTCCTGAAACAACCGCTCCAACAGCATACCCCATATCCCTCCAGAACCGATATGTCCCTAAAGCTGCGCCGCGCCACTTCGGATCGGCTACATCGCTCACAGCCGCGAGCAGAGTCGGATACACCAAAGCAGTCCCAAGACCGATAAGGCCGCTCGCCAAGATCCAGCTGAACACTCCGCTAGACAAGACGATCAACCATATTCCACCAGCCTGAACGAGTTGCCCAGACACTATCATCCATTTACGCCCCAACCTGTCGCTGCTGGGCCCCGTGGCAAGTTGGAGAACACCCCAGATACCCGGGTAGAATGCTTTGATGAGATTAATGGAATCCACATCAAGCCCTTTGGATGCGAAGAACAGTGGGAAGAGGCCCATAGACATTCCGAAGATCAGGTTGTTGACCAGACCGGCAACGCAGCTTGAAGACAGGGCTCTGTCCTGAAGAGTGGTGAAGCTGAAGATGCTCTTGGGAGCTGGGTTAGCGTATGCTGATTGACCACTATGGGATGACTCATTCAGCTGAGTCTCCAACAGTACATGATGCTTTGTTTCCTTCACCTTCACCACAGATAGACCTAGGCCCAGTGCAGCAAACAATAGGCCAAAGTAGAACGGTTCAGGCCTGAGAGAGTAAATTACAGCCAAATACCCTGAAAGCAAAAGGGTGAGCGATACAGCGATGTATCCAGCAAACTCGTTCAGACCCAAAGCTAAGCCCCGTTTAGCTGGGCCCACGAGATCGATCTTCATTATCACAGTCATAGACCATGCAAAGCCTTGGTTCACCCCCAGAAGCACATTAGCTGCAACTATCCAAGACCAGTCTGGTGCAAAGATCACTACCAGTGGTACAGGTAGGCCGAGTAACCATCCGACGATGAGCAGTCTTCTTCTGCCATACTTGTCAGCCAGCTTGCCAGCATAATAGTTGCAGACCGCTTTCGTTACACCGAAGCTAAAGATGTAGGAGAGTATGACTGTGTTCGAAGTTAAAGCGAAGTCTCTCTGCCCTATTAGCGAGACCAGCGAGTAGAAGCCGACCAGTGCGCCTACAAACGCATTGATTATGACAAGCAGCGTGAACTGACCTAGATTCGCTTTGAGGCCGAGGGACACGTTTTGATTATCATCTACCGTCGTATGTGCCGCCCCCGTGACGCTACCTGTCTTAGATGTGTCGGTGATTTAACTGCAGATTGGGTCAAACAGTGAACAAGTCTGGCTCTAAACTTTGACTGCACAACGGTTCGGCCCCTCCTCCAAATCGTCAAAGGCTTCAGGATCATAAGGCTCCTCGCCCTTGTTGATTCTAACAATAGATTCATAGTTGGACGGCTTAGGAGGAATATTCGCCAGCACATAGCGAGTGAACTCTGTCTTCGAAGCCTCCAGCAAAGGAATGCGTCTCCGAATGTCTTTCAGAGTGGAGCTAAAGGGTTTGCCGAACTCCATTTTGACTTGCTGGCTGAAATGGCCAGGCAGAATCGTCACCTGCTCAGGCATGCTAAGGATTTTGTCTCTATAAGTGTTAAACAGGTCCAAGGCGTACTCATCAGCCTTATTCCGAAGGTCTGGGCGAGCAATTCCCTCCACGAATAGTGTGTCACCAGTCAAAACACCGCTTCTCTGAATCAAGAAGCTTGTGCTACCCTTAGTATGACCAGGGGTGTGAACCGCCTCGATAGCTACACCACCATCGCCAAGGCTGATCATGTCACCTTCCTTCAGCGGAATGAAATCGGTGTATCTGTAGGCATCCAACGGGTTAAGGTAAAGTTTCGCCCCCACGGCTCTAGCTAAAGCTCTAGCCCCCGAAACGTGATCTGCATGTTGATGGGTATCCATGACATGAGTGATCTTGAAACCATGCTTCCTAGCTGCAGAAACATATTCATCAGTATGTACAGAGGGATCAATTACTGCACACTGTCCTTGGTAGCAGACCATGTATGATGTGCAGCCTTTGCCTACGCGCCTAACTTGAAGCAGCTCAAACAGGTCTTTACCGTTAAGAGGCACCGGGGCCATGTCGTAAACCTTGTTCCATGCTGCTAAGCCTCCAGCTAGGTTCATTGCGTTGAAGCCTTTCTGGCGGAGAAACATGGCCGCTTGACTGCTCCTTACCCCATGAGCGCAGATAGTGATAACCTCAGCGTCTTTAGGGATCTGTCTGAGCCCTTTAGGAGTAATCAAATGATCTATAGGAATATTCTGGCTGCCGTCTATCTTCCAATCTGCGTATTCGTCGGGTTCTCTAACGTCAACTAGGAAGATACGTGTTTTTCCGCGCTGCATTAATCCTTCCTTCAGCTTGCTAGGGCTGATGCTTAATGCAGGAGGTTTACTGTCAGGCAATCCAGTTTTTGAGCCAAGCATCTTGAATATAGATATTTACGCTCAACATCAAGAATCTAAGCGGAAGGGGGTCATCTTACCTGTCTTCAGAAACATTGCTCCCTTCTCTTTGATCTTCTTAAGATCGAAGCCGTCATACGCCCCTATTCCACTAGCCTCGATCTTAGCTAAAGCCCTTTCCAGCACCGGGATGACTCTTTCATACCTTGCCCGCTGCTGATGCACGTAAGCAGCAGCGTAAAGTATTAACCCCTGCAGCAATTCGCGTTCCATCCCTGTCTCTATTCTCCACAGGTCTTCTAGTGTCTCATGAACCTCCCAGAATCTTTCCTCGTTGAAATACTTCTTCGCCTCCTGCAGAATCTCTTCTCTGCTCCTTTTTATAGGGCTGACCGAGTCGAGTCTTCTGACAGTTAGGGAGCTGCCTATTTCGGCGAGTTTTGAGATGGCGTATTCGACTTTCTGCTCAGCGTCGGTAAACAGGTCGACTTCTAAGGCTCTGCCAGTAACTCTAAGGTTAACTGTCTTCACGTCTTCTCTTCCGATGGTTTCTTTGATCTTCTTTGATAGGGCTTCTCGGTCGTCGCTGGTGTAGTTGTATGCGTTACTTATGCGGATAAGGTATCGCATATAGTGTTGCTGTGCTGCTTACGGTATGTAAGACTTGCGACTATGGAAGCGGTTTAAGGGAATTAGCTAGCTCAGTTTGGTTATGCAAACCCAAAGCCTAGGGGGAAGGCTAACACCTCTAAAGTTGGTTAAATGCGGTCGCCGGGATTTGAACCCGGGTCGTCAGCTTGGAGGGCTGATGTCCTAGACCAGACTGGACGACGACCGCAAGTATCCTTTACCTGCTATTCATTTGTTTATGGTTTTATGGCGAGTGGGTGTAAATTTTGATGTTAAAGGCTTTGCTGAATACGTTTAATGAGCCTGCGTCTTGTGGTTAGAAGGGGTTGTTCAGAAAAAATTTTATGCTTATAATGGAATTAAAAGATGAGTGCAGGGAAATGAAGCTAAACTGTTCAAAAGGAAATGAGCAGGAGCAGCAGAGACAGGTATCAGAGCCTCTGAAGCATAGCCTAGCCTTCATAGATCAAAACAGAGAGCTCATAGAGGAAATAGGCCGCCTCTAGAGAATACCAATCAAACCTTATTCTGACTTAAGGTAAGTCACAACCCATCCCCCTTCATTACTCGCCTTCCTTGGCAGCTCCCCGGCCGGCTATTCTGCCGAAGACCAAGCACTCAGCCAAGTTTCCGCCTCCTTGGTAAAAGTTGCTCCAGGCTGAACCCAGCTCCCCACTTCCATATAGACCGGGTATGGGCTTTCCGAATGCATCCAGTATCTGGGCTCTGGAATTCCTCTTTGGTCCCCCTTGAGTATTCAGGAGGCATGGCCAGATCTCCATGGCATAAATGGGGGAGCCACGTATCGGGACGAGGGTTTCTCTAATCCTACCGAAGTCCCCATCAACGCCCTCATCGCAGAACCTGTTATACCGCTCAAAAGTCTGCCTCAGCTGCAGCAGGGAAAGGTGAGTCATCCTGCTCAACTCCTCAATGTTTTCGCCTCTGATTATCCATCCTTTCTCGATCTCGGCAGAGTTGTCTTTGCTCCAACAATACCGCTTTCTATTGTATCCTACATCAGCTCTTGCAATTGGCCCTTTCAACCGAAGATCCTCGTCGAAGATCACATATGCCGGAAGCCTAGGGTTACTGAGGGTTCTGAAATCCAAGTCTTCAAACGCTCTCCACATCAAGTGATACTCTACACTACACTCGTTGATGAAACGCTTGCCATTCCTGTCAACATAGATGAAACCGTAGGAAGGTGGAGGCTCAATGAACGGCCAGCTTACCAGACTGGAGAGGAACCCCGCTTCAAAGCTGGGCAGACGGTAGCCCAATGGCGCCGAAACAGAATTCATATGCCAAAGGGATGCCCCAACCTTCATAGCCATCCTAACGCCATCACCACTGTTGCCTACATTTCCAGCTGCGGGCAACGGGTTGGTTCGCAGAAAAGTCCGCTTCAACTCCTCGTCGTATTGGAATCCTCCGCAACACAGGATTACTCCTTTCTTGGCTGCGACATCGAATCTCTCACCTTTTCTCTCAACAGAAACACCAGTAACCCTCCCTGATTCTTGCGTCAGCTCGACAGCCTTGGTGTCGAAAAACACCTTGATCCCTCTCTTCTCCACATTTGAGGACAACACCTTCCACAGGTTTTCAGCTGGGGTACCCTTACCCAAGACCCTGAACCTGGTCATAGCCCATGCGCCAGGCGCCTCTCCGAACATAGCGCCAGCATGCACCTCAGTTTCACAGCCCAACCCTCCAACCCAATCCCGATTATCCGTGGATTCCCGGACAAAGGTTTGAATTATCTCCTCTTCTCCATCAGCGAAACCTAGATGTTTGAGGTAAGCAGAAGCAGCCTTCGCGTTGGCTGGACACAATATGCCGCCTCCAGAAACAGCAGAATTTCCTCCGCCTGTCTCCATCTTCTCCAATATCACCACACCAGCTCCGCTATCATGAGCAGTTATTGCAGCTGAGGCTCCAGCCGCACCGAATCCCACTATTACGACATCGGCCGCCTCATTTCCAGTCATACCCATCCTATTCGCCCCTCCTCACCCAGCTTCTATTAAGCCTGCCAATGGGAAGATTCTGGAGACCAGAATACGACACAAGAAGCAGATTCAAAAGCAAGATTACGCCTGAACCTTCAATACTGTAGTCCGATGCGCTGCTCGTACTCGTATAGAACCCTTGCAACAACGACATGAGCCTCCAAGGACATTTCACACATTGAGTAAACCTCGTCCATCGCATCTCTAACTGCATTGGAGAAGGGTCCTTTCGGGAACCCTCCCACAACCAGCATGGGCCTTTCTTCTAAGGAGAGAAGTGATGTAACATCACGGAAATTGCTCTTCTCGCCGAGCCTTGACAACCCCATAACTTTGCTCGGCCTTAGCTCTTCAACAAGTTCTGGAAATTTTTTCTCTGAAAGCTGCATTAAAGGCGGCCCCAGCTCTGGAACCTTCCTGTCAGAAAAGAGTTGGACGATCAGCCCTTCGAACCTGGCGTAGGTCTTCGGCAATCTCACCTTGTCAGACAGCTCAATAACCTTATCACGACAGGTATGCACATAGACCTTGAGAAGACCCCTAAGGTATAGGGGCGAAGAGACGGCTTCAAGCATAGAGAAATGTGCAATATCGGGTCTGCCTCTCCGCTCACCGCCTTTTAGACGAAGCATAGCTTTATGGTGATAGCTTCGATCCAACAAGATTTCCTCAGGCGTAAGCTTCTTCTCCGAGACTTGCGCTGCAATCCTTCTGTTCCTCCAAAGCTCCTGAGGTAGAGTTTCAACAGCTGTCTCAGCCAAAACCAAGATAAGCATTAACCCACATCTGAGCCTTGTCCTTAGAAGCCTTTTATCTTCATCCCATGATCCGCCTCTGTCAGACTTGAGCGGAGCGAAGAGCCGCCTCAGAGACTTGGCGGCTCAAAGAGTGCAAATACTGATGGAGAACGCCTTGCTGAACGCTAGAGAAAGAATGGAGTTGGCTCAGCGCCAAGCATCCATCGCTAAGCGCATCTGCGAGAAGGTCAACCTACGCCTCCCATATGAGCTGAGGCAACATTTCTGTCGCCGCTGCAAGCGGCTTATCGTGCCGGGGCTCAATGCCAGAGTCAGAATACACGGGTCACCTAAGGCTGTTAGAATAACATGCCTTGAGTGCGGCCACACTTACCGTAAGATCCTCGCACGTAAGCCGAAAACCTAAATACATGAATAACTTCGCGCCTTCCTACAGAGAGTTGCACGACAAATGCCCACTGTCTACGAAGTTCCAGCGGACTTGCTTTTGAAGCGGCTGGCAGACCAGCTTAAGCGTCAGCCCCAAGTCGCTCCTCCACAGTGGGCCGCGTTCGCGAAGACAGGTTCACACGCCGAGAGACCTCCTCAAGAGAAAGAATGGTGGTATACTAGGGCAGCCTCTCTCCTCAGGAAGCTGTATGTTCACGGCCCCGTCAGCTTGAGCGAATTAGAAGTGGACTACGGCGGAGGGAAGAGCATCAAATACTATCCGAGGCATCACCGTGATGCAGGAGGCGCCATCGTACGCAAAGCTTTGAAGCAGCTGGAGGAAGCAGGACTGGCCGCTAAAGATGGGCGAAAAGGAAGAATCATTACTCCAAAAGGTAGAAGCCTCTTGGACAAGACGAGCACACAGATCTTTGCCGAACTGGTGAAGACTCAGCCCCAGCTCGCGAAGTACGCTTAAGAGGATGAGGTAAGTGATGACTGAAAACGAAGCTGATTCCCCAGCAAAACAGCAGGCCGAAAGACGCGCACTAAAAGAGCAGGCTCTGAGAGTATTGATGACCTCAGAAGCAAGGCAGAGGCTTGCCAACATAAAGATGGTGAAACCTGAGATTGCCCAGCTAATCGAGGATCAGATCCTTCAACTGGCTTCCGCAGGAAAGCTGACCAAGCCCATCAACGATGAAGATTTGAAGAGATTCCTCTCCTCTGTCCAGCAGCCTAAAAAAGAGTTCAAGATCAGGTGGGCATAAAGTTGAGCAGACACAAATCCTCCCGGTTGAAGAACCAGCTTCAAGCCGAAGCAAAGAGCAGCCGCTCCGTGCCCACGTGGGTAGTTCTAAGAACCAAGAGGAAGGTCAGAACAAGCCCCGCACGAAGAAACTGGCGTAGAAGGAAGCTCAAGATAGCTTAGGAAGCGACGAGAAATGTCAGAGAAAGAAGCCCATATCTACGCAATACCATTAGGCAGAGTGTGGAACCTTCCCCCGTACAAGCGAGCACCAAAGGCCATCCGCACCATTAGAGAATTCGTCCAGAAACACCTGAAGACCAAAGAAGTCAAGATCTCCCCAGAGGTAAGCGAACATGTCTGGAGTAGAGGAATAAAGAAGCCTCCACGCTCAGTTAAAGTAAGCGTAGAGAAGGATGAAGACGGCGTCGCCACTGTGTCCCTAGCTAAGTAGTCTTGCCTCAAATAATTGCTGGAAACCGTGCTTAAGTCTCTATTGAAGGAAGGGCTTCGAGACCGAGCTGTACAGTTTCCTCAGGGCTAGCGTCGATAACTCTGTTACCCAGTATTTCTGCGATAGGATCATATCGGTCGAACTTGGTCTTCGAGAAGCCTGATGCGACTAGAATAGCCATAGTTGAACCTTTTCCTCGAGTGCTGAAGCCATATTGAACTGCCATTTTCTGATTCATCATGCTGGTTAACATGCCTATGGATTGATCTAGGTGGCGAGGCGTAAGACTAGTATCCCCAACAACGTAGAGTAACACTTCTTTTGCCTCACCCGGTTCCACACACACGTTTAGGCTCTTGACCGCTCTGGAAACAGCTTCCTCAAAGCTGCTAGGCTCAGCGGTGCCCAAAGTGAACACAGAGTAACCGTTGCCAGCGGTGGCTCCAAGGAATTTTCTGAGGCCCAGCGGATAATCTCCGTTATCTGACGAGGCAATGATCTTGTTAAGGGCGAAGCCTATCTTCTCATTTACCATAGCATAGAGATCAGCAAGAGGAGTCTCAGGCTCGGTATCAGCCACTTCATCGTTATCCACTATCACGACAGAGTCTGCCACACTTTGCAAATACCTCAACCCTATGGCTGAATAGAAATGCCTGTTCTTCTCAAAACTATGGGGCATCGCTGCGAAAGCCACGACTGCGGCGCCTTGCTCGCGTGCTTCCTTAGCTACGATAGGCGCAAGGGCTGTTCCCGCTGCTCCACCCATACCGGCTATGACGAAGACCAGCCTAGAGTTTGACACAAGTTTCTTGATGTCTTTGATCTGGTGTTTGGCTGCGGCTCGAACATTGCTGGGCGAGGCTTTTCCTTGCAAATCCAGTTCGACTAGGAGTTTTTCGCCGCGAAGTGCTCCAGCCAAGTCCTCTTCTTCACAGGAAATGTAGGCGTATTGATCAGCCATAACGCTGAATCGTTGGAGCTGTGACGCGATCCTGCAGCCTCCGCTCCCTACTCCAACAACCATTGATCTTTTCTCGATATAGTCAAAAAGAGTGGCGTCCAAATTAGCCGACACTCACACGAAGACTGGACTTAAATCAGAGTTAGGTGGGCAGGTTTGACCCAAAGTCTAGGTTTGTTAACCTTCTACAAAACTCGTCCTAGCAGACATGCCGTTGAAGCTCCGGAGACCTCTACTTCAACAGTTGAACCTAGAGGAATATTCGATCGTAGGGCTACGGGTTTGTAAGCGAAATTCCGACCGACAGAGTCTCCCTCTCTATGCTCATCTACCAACACTTCTCCACGCCAACTCATCCATCGTTTATTTGATTCAAGGGAAATCTTTCTAACAAGGCCGTGGATCATAGTGCTCCTGTCCTTCACTATTCCTCCGTTGATCTGGGACATCATGGCTGCTTTTGTCCCTTGTCTTGCGCCGTATTTGGAAAGGTTGACGACATCAGGCTTAACCTCCTCCAAGAGATGCACAGTGGCTTGGAAATCCTCTTCATTCTCAGTCGGGAATCCGACTATGATGTCCGTGCTCAAAGTTATTTCAGGGATGACTCTTCTAAACTCGTCAACGATCTCCTTGAATTCTTCGACTGTATGTCCACGAGCCATATCTTCCAGGATTTTGTCGCTGCCTGACTGGACAGGTATATGGAGAAACTTGAAGACCTTTTCATGACGATACGCCTCTATCAAACGTGGTAGGAAGCGTGGAAGATGCATAGGGTTCATCATCCCCACTCTGACACGGAAATCTCCCTCTACTCCACATACAAGCTCGATGAGCTCAGCTAGATCTGTATGAATGTCCTTACCGTAGCATCCGTTATCAGTGGAGGTCAACCAGATCTCTTTGCAGTCCTGCTTGACAGCGTCTTCCACTTCTCTTATGATCGCGCCGGGCCTATAGCTGACAAGACCTCCCTTCGCGAGTTTGACTTGGCAGAAGGTACACGCGCTGATGCAGCCGCTCCCGATCTCCACCATTTCTACAACAGGGTTACGTCTCAGCCGGGGCAGCAGGACCTTCTCCTGACGCGAGTTAGAGGTGAACGTGACTCTCCTATCTTCTAGGGTTGCCGTCACTGATTCCACGGCTTTGTCTAGGTTGGATGGGCCAAGGAGAGAAGCGTTAGGTGCTATCTTCTCTAATGTTTGCTTCTCTGTCTTGGGCATACATCCGGCTATGATCAAGGGTTTTCCTTCTGAGTAGAGCTGCTTGATGCGGTGACTCATCTTATGGAACGTAGGTGTCTTAACAGTGCAAGTGACAATGATGTTGAGGTCTGACGGAGCCTGGCTGTCAACAATCTGATAGCCCGCTTGGTTCAGCAGACCCATTATCATCTCAGAGTCAGCAAGACTGGCGCTGCAGCCGTATGCCTCAATGTACACCTTGTTGCTAGCCATCTAACACATCCTCAGCCTGACGCTCCGCCTGCTATAGGCGGCAATATGACGAATTCATCGCCATCCTTCAAAGTTTTCTCTGAGAAAGGCGGTTCGAT
>JACQRY010000130.1 GCA_016206275.1 Nitrososphaerota archaeon | reverse complement strand
TGAGCCCATTCCTGTTATCGTTAAGGTATAGGTGCCTGCGTTAGCCGTGCCTGCGTTTATGGTCAGCGTGCTGGTGAATGACGGAGTTCCTGAGCTGGGGTTGAATGAGTAGGATGCTCCTGATGGAAGTCCGTTAAGGCTCAGGGTGACAGTGTTGGAATACCCATTCAGTGATCCAATGGTTACGCTGGCTGTTCTGGAGGTGCCTCTTTCTAGCGTGAAGGAGCCAGGTGCAACGGCTATTGTGAAGTCTGGTTGGGCGGATATTTGAAGTGCAAATGAGTCTTGGTGGATTAGAGAGCCATCGCTACCAATTATCTCTATGGTGTAGGTTCCGGTTTGGGCTGTTGACCCGACACTTATGCTCAGGATGCTCGAGAAGGGAGGTATTGCGCTTAGAGGATTGAATGAGTAGGATATGCCTGAGGGGAAGCCTGATGCGGATAAGGTTACGGTCTTGCTGTACCCGTTTAGAGGCTGAAGGCTCACTGAAACGCTTCCTGTCGAGCCCTGCTGAAGTGCTACCGTCTTCGGCGAAACATTCAGTGTAAAGTCAGGGTTAGATGGAGCGTTGACCTGGAGAGTGAAGGATGTCGAGTGAATCTTGCCCTGCCCATCATCTCCAGTAACGGTTACTGTGTATGCCCCTACTGGAGTCGATGTGCTCACGCTGAGGGTTAGGGCGCTCTGAAAGGTTGGTGCCCCGCTTTGAGGCTGTAGGTTGTATGTGACACCTTGAGGTATACCTGATACAGAAAGCCCAACAGGCTTGTTGTATCCGTTTATGGATATTACCGAAACAGATGTTGAGCTGCTCCCTCCCTGCTCTATCGTAATCAAGGTAGGGATTACCGATAGGGCAAAGTCAGCGATGGAAGAGTCTGGTGGTGCATTGGGGTCGACCCAGAATATGTTTCCCAAATTTGTAAGAATCCCTGTTTTCTTTCCGTTCAGAATTTGGTAAGAATACTCGAGTCTCTGGCCAGGGGAGACCATGATGCTCAGCCGGCCGAGGCTCAGCCTACCGCTTCGATCATCGGCATCGAGAAGACCTATGATCTTGCTCGTTATGGAGCCATCATTGTTTATGAGAATAGTGCTGCCTGAAATTGAATAGGCCTTCAGGTGCTCTTTGCCCTTCATCGTGACGAGCTCGCTGCTCTTTCTAACTGCTAGGTTGTAGCTGCTTTGCTCACTCATGATGAAGGCTATGCTTGCTATGATGCCGATGGCGACTAGAAGGAAGATCAGGGTTCCTAGCGCAGTTGAGATGCCTCTCCTCCGAGCCCTTCTGGACCTTGTCTTGCCACTCAAGTCAGAGCCACCACACATATGCTATGCTGTCAGCGCCGAAGAGGGCGAGCTCGTAGCCCTTTCCAGACAATACGCCCTGAACCACGTAGGGTGCAACCGCTACGATCTTTGTGGTTTCACCAGGCTTGATGGCCTGTACGGGATTTCCATCCAGGTCTGTGAGTCTGTAGTTGTCTTGGGGACGAGCGTCGATGAAGATGAAGCTTGGTTTGACCTCGCTGTACCCGTAGTTGTAGATGCTCACCTCGATTCTTGTCTGTGTTCCTTCAACATTCTCCCAATGGTACAAGGGGGTAAGGAGCTGACCCTGCTTGATGATCCCCTTCCTGAGGGCCTCGGTGATGGATGTGGTCTCTGATTTTGTCTGGTTGAGAAGGTTGCCCGCGTAGGCCGTGAAGGCAGCAATCGTTATCATGGCGATGATGAGTGCGCCTAGAACTTCGCTCGCACCCAGTCTTCCACGCTTGATTAAATGGCGAGTCTCAGCAAAATTCAATCAATATCGTAAGGCAGCGTTTGCAATGTCTTAAAAGGGAAGAAAAAAATATAATTCCCCTCAGCAACTCTCAATTTTTTGATTCATGCTGAACGATACAATTTGTCATTTCCTCTTCTCTTCTGGCCGCTACACATCGCCTTGGCGATCTATCTCCGTGCAGAAGTCGGGCACACAGGGAAAAACGTAAACGTTGGGGAAAATATGAGTATTCGACGTGGAAGAAAAAACTTGGCCCATATAGAAGACAGATGATTGAAAAGGGAAAGTATTATCAGACATCCTAATCAAACAAGTAGATAGCGGGAATGACAGGCACTCCCAATCTCCCTTTGCTAGGAAAAGATTGAGGTCAAGCAGGGCGGAGGTTGTATACCCGTTCCGGTTCAAATCCCGTCGTCCGTAATTACCGTATTATGATACTCCACTCTCGGAACGATTCGAGTGATCCGCACTTAGCTCGCCCCGAGACCATTATCTTGCTTCTTGGGCCGGTCCCTAGATTTCTGTTCAGAACGTAAAGTACAGAGGGATTTCACAGTCTGTCTCGGTTGATCTTGTCTCAAGTTGTGTAGGATTCGATCAGCGATCTTTCCGAAATATGCCCTTTGCATGAATTTGCTAACGGACAGCGTTGGCACAAAGGGTTTTCATGATTGAAGCAAAAGTTAGTACCGATAAACATTAGGCCATCGTCAAAATCTCCGACGGAGAAGTTTTTTTCATCCTTCCCGATCTCATATACAAGAAGATTCGGTAGGCGTTGTATCTCAATACTCTGGGGTCTGCGGTCTGTCCGAAGGAACTTTGTCGCTATCTGTTTATAATCCTCAAACCGAGGTTCACTACCTAGGTTCTGGACTTTCCTACCTCGAATATTCGTTACCCGTATGTGGTTAACTCTGCCTTTTCCCTTTCCCTCCTGTATGACATCCCAGTCCTTGTAGTCTTGAAGATCTGCACACTCTAGTAGGAAACCTGTTCGAAAAAGAACTCTACCCGCATTGCTGTCAAAAGGGACTTCATAGGATATTTGGGACCACCCAGGATCATTCTTTCTGCCCTTGACAAGTTTGAACACGCTCACGTATAACTTAGCAAAGAGATGACAGGCCTTATCCCCGATCGCACTCCCAAGACCGTATCTTTCATTGTGTTTAAGTTCTTGGGCCATTATCTCGGCAGACTCCCAAGACTCCAAGTAGTCCACGAGGGGCTGTACAGATTCCTTGTTAACCTTCTGAAGGTCTTTCTCCAGTAATAGAGGGACACAAAGGGGTACCCCCCATCTGTGGATTACATAATCCAAGACCTGTCTGGTCGATATGATGCCCCTCTGGGATTGAGCGAAAAATAGATTGTATTTTGCGGCATTTGAGTTGTTCTCTCTCGCCCAATCTTGGGCCCTGAGTTTCTTAACGGAGTTATGACTTTCAAGAACCTCGTCTATTGAGACGCCCAGTTCTCTGAAAAACTCAATGGGTTGGTGGAATACTCTGACCTCCTTTCTATAGAGCTTTGTAGTCACCTCACGCATTAGCTCACCTACCCCTGTCATGTCAGGGCCTTGATCCAAGACGACGCTGACTAAAAGATACCTTGTGAGGATCTCCCTCCTTGTGAACTTGCCGTCATACTCATCTAACTCGTCGTGTTTTAGCTGCCCATCGCCAGCGAAATAGTGCTTTAACGGTTCAACAAGATTGAGCTTTGGGACTTCTCTCCTAGTTCTTCCAAGTTCGCACAACTGTTCTGTAATTTCAAGGGCAAACTTCCAGTCTAACATTGTTCTCTAAACTGGGATGCCCACATTCAGAGCATAATTATAAATGTGGTCTGATTCTATCGAGCCCTTTTGAACGTTAGAAATCAATTATAGGGCCGTAAAACCATTTGGATGGTGTGGGGGTATCAATGGGAAAGGAACGACAACTGACGAGTGCAAGATCCAAAGAAAAACCAAAAAGAGTCAGAAAAAATCGGTACGTCCCCGACCTTGCTGCCGCACGATTCAGGCCAACAGAGGATTGGAGTACCGAAGAAGCCAAGGAGAGATACTACGCCATCAAATTTCCATTCGAGGTTGACGCTGTTCTCTACGAGGATTGCATTCGTGGCCTGAAAAGACTACCTCAGGAGTCGGTCAATGTGGTGATTGCTGACCCACCATTTGGGTTGAACTTCACGGGCAAGGAAACAATCTACAACAGAGATGAGAGGTTAGTCAGAGAGGGCTATCGTGAAGTTGAAGAGGATTATTTCGAATTTTCACTTAAATGGATCAAAGAGATACCACGAATAATGAAGAAGAGCGGTTCCGCTTGGATTTTTAGTGGGTGGACAAACTTGGCCGCTATTCTGAACGCAGCGAGGGAGACCGGGCTAATCCTGACGAACCATATCATATGGAAATATCAATTCGGCGTCTTCACGAAGAGGAAGTTCGTAACCAGTCATTATCACGTACTATTCTTGACCAAAGGCCCTGATTACTACTTCAATAAGGTCATGCATTACCCATTGGATGTATGGGATATAAAGCGAACCTATCACAGAGGCGAGATTAAGAATTCTACAAAATTGCCGGAGGATCTCATAGCTAGATGCATTGATTTCACGAGCCGCCCCGGTGATTTAGTTCTCGATCCATTCATGGGGAACGGCACTACGGCTGTTGCAGCCAAAGGAAGCTTCCGCCATTATCTTGGTTTCGAGATAAACGAAACAATGAAAGAGGTAATCGAGGCGAATATTCGATCAACAAAGCTAGGTGGCTTCTACGTCCCGTACGGCCAGCGGGAGGATGATCTGGTTGTAAGAGCCCGAAGAAAATACAAAACTCTTTTGGAAAGCGAATCTAGCGTATCTAAACTTGATAGATTTTATGACGAGAAGTAGGTGCTTTTATACCTGAAATTCAAATCCCTTACGAGGCATTATACCAGAGATATAAGCGACTCTGTCATATCGGAATTCGGAGAATCAAGGTATCTCGCGTGGAACAATAAGTCCTAGATGCTCTCTTAGGACGCCCTTTCTTTGGCTTGGCAGTAGAATTTCAAAAGGCAGACTTTGGGCTCCTTAGGTTGCCCCGGGTTTTGCTATGGGCAGTGTGGTGGATTCGGGACTCTCCCTAACTGTACCACCGCAGACCATGCTTTGCATTAAGCCAAAGATAGATTACATTTAGCACCGGGTTCTTGTAGTTTGACTCTCCAAGTAAAGGAATCTCCCTTTAACCGTACCTCTTGCAATATCGACTTGTGTCTCATCTAGGTTAGTTGGATGCAAGATATCTCTCATAACACGCATATGGTATGGACCATCATCAATCATCAGATTCCTGGCCATAACATGCCCTAGTCCCAAAGAATGACCGAGCTCATGGGCTGTCACGTAAGCATTGAAGTCTCTAACCGATACAAAAAGCGCTCCTATCTTTTTGCCTCCCGATAAGAGCCCATATCCTGCAAGTGTAGAATCTTCAAACCGCTCGATTAGAAAAATATCCAACTTGGAATCGTGAAATCTTTTGCCAGTTAACTCACCCAAGGCTTCAGCATCATTTGCAAGTTTGCCTGTCAGTCTACCAACTCTAGCCAAATCTTCCGAGGCCTGAACGTTACTAGTATTTGTCACTGTAAGATCTATTCCGAACCGTTCCCATATACGATTGGTTTCCTGGATCATTTTGTCCCTTGTTTCAGGAGTGATCTGGTTCGGAGTATTGGAATTAACCAGATACACATCTACCAAAATTGTTAGTTTAGGTCCCGAAGTTTGGCAAACACCTCTTGTGGGAGTCATGACAGGAAATACAGGAATTAATAATAGGATACCCGCTGTTAACCAGATCGCATATCGAAGAACGCCGACTAGGTTTTGGCTTTTCGTTATATTCAATCCATCTACGCCCTTTCTATTATGATCAGCTCTTTCTACATGCATGGTCTCCAGCAGATATACATTCATTCGGTCCAGTGAATAGAAGCCCACTAGATTCTTATTTTGTCAAATTGAAAACTCGCGATCTAGTTTTCTTGTAACTCTTAGGGAGATTTACATAATGAGGCATGTTATAGGATGGCGCAACTATCGACTTATCTCCCGATGAGTTACAAGAAAAAAATGGGGGAGCCACCAGCCCCTATGCTGACCTGCACATCACCGATGCTGTGTACGTAAAGGTGCTGCCATCCGAGAGTGTCGCTGCTATCACTAGAGAGTAGGTGTTGCCAACTACGTAGGTTGCTGGTAGGCTTGCACCGGTCCATGAACCTGATGTCGTCTGTCCTGGCTGCAGGGGGCTAGTAGTCAAAGGGTTGGGGCTCAAGCTTGCTGATGCTAACGCGCTGCCTGCAAGGGTTAGCGTCAGACCCGTTACAGGCTTATTCCCAGTGTTCTTTATGGTCACGCTGAAGACGGTTGCTCCCTCCGTAGATCTGACTAGGTCTATGGATTCGACCTGCACCTGCGCCTTCGCTGCGATGGTTCCAGCTGCACTGAAGAAGACGTTGTATATGAGAAGCCCTCCCGCGATCGTTATCGCGATGAGGACTATCGTTGCGAGGATGGGGCTGATGGCCTTCTTTTCTCTTAGGAGAGATTTGGATTTCGAGGCTCTACACCTGAAGCCTCAGTTTTCGTAGCCTTAAAAGCGGACAAATTCATAAGAAACGTATCTTTACAGCAGCCTAGCGATCTCCTCCGCCATGGCTTTGAAGGATCGTCTAAGTTCCTCTGCTCTGATTAGACCTAGCTTGGTGAGCCTATAATGGTAGCACCGGTGGCCTGGAAACTTCAATGTTTCTATCAGCCGGAGCCTTCTAAGTTTCCTGACGCTCTTATCATACGTCGTCTTCCTGTATCCGAGGCCGGTTCCTTCGGCCCCGGACGTGATCTCCCTGAGAGTCATGGCATTGTCTGCTTGAGGCGGAGCTTTGTAGAGTATCAGTAGAACCCTTTTCATTGTAGGCCCCAAATGAGTCCTATCACCGCATTTTTCACAGAAAGTGCGGTCATCCGATAGGCGCAATTTTGGGCAAAAGTGCCGCGCTCACTGCCCATCCCTGGTCTCCCACTGCACCTCACCTTTCAAACAGTCTATCGTCGCGATAGACATCCTGCATACCGGACATGCCTCCTTTACCCGCGATGGTCTCCCTTCCTGCAGCACGGCTGTCAAATGGTTTCCCTCGTCATCAAGCCTCTGCACTCTCCTTGCGTTGTAGTTGACTACGAACTGTCCGCGGCAGCTCGGACACGTGAAGATCTCTTCGACCTTCTGAGGTCTCGGCCTTGACCGCTGTCTCCGCGAGAGCGGGGGAGGGGGCTCGATGGCATCCCGACCGTCCTCTTGCCTCTCTGTACTCCGTTGAACATCCGAAGCTTCTTCCGCCTTTTCCGTCATTGGGCGAGCCTTCTCCCATTCTTGTAGCTCCCCGAGTTTCCTCTTTACTTGAACGTCAAGCTCTCCAGGGCTCAGCTTCATTTCGATCATGAGTTTGCAGTAGAGAACCTGATCATTGGGGCTCTTGAGCTTGGCTAGGATGTTCAGGTGGCTGAGAGTGATTCGGAAGTCATCCTGCACCCTATCCGAAGATCTGTAAGACACGATGAATGCCCTAGCTTCTTGGCTTATCTCCCTCAGTGCAAGAACCTTTTGAATATATTTCTGGCTGAATAGGCCGTGGTACTTCTCCTCCAGCTCGCCCATCGATAAGCTACCTTCTCCTTCCCTCCATTCCTCATAAAGGAGGTCGAAGAGCCTAAGGGGGTCTATACTCCCCCTTGCATGGTTCAGAGATAGGGACCGATACTTCACTTCGTTATCTGAAGCCTCGGTCAATAGGGCGTACATGCCCCTCCATCCGAGATCCTTTGCAACTCTGCATCGTTGCTCCCCATCTATAATCTCGAAGAACCCTTCTGGTAGGTGGCGAACGAATATGGGAGGAGTATTTTCAAGACCGCTGTTCTTCATGCCTTCCCTTAACGCCTCGAACTCGTGTATGGTTGGGCAGTTGCAGTTCCACCTGTTGGGTCTCAGCTTCTCCAGCTCTATGAATCGCTCCAGCCTCTGGGTGCTCAACCTAGCACCGTCCTCTTCAATCTGTCGCGCTTCGCCGCTATCATGAGCTTGAACAATATCTCAGGTGCTTCAAGCTCGAGACGTGTGGACTTTTTGATGAGCGAAAGAGTTTCGTTGATGTTTGAGAAACCGCACCCAGCTATCCTTGAGACCTGCTCTCTGCCCATCAACCCTCGGCCACTTGCAAGCACTTGATCGGCGAGGCAGATGCTTGAAGCAGCTATGAGCCAAGGACTCCTCCCCTCCATCTTTATCCCGCTCAGAGCTTCCATGGCCTTCTTGTGCAGATGCCGAGCATACTCGTTTGGGTTGACATACTTGGAAACGGAACTGTTTACTTGTTCGTCGTTCATCAGTCGGTTGACTAGATATCCGACGTAATCCTCAGGTCTGTTTCGATGGTGCCTAATTCCTGAAGCAGGTACCGATTTGAGGAGTCTTTTGAAGAGTGTGTGACTCTTTGCCTCTAAACCTATCTTTTCACCAGCCTTAACAAAGTCTTTGATCGCCCTCGGAACACTCATCAATCGGCAAGCAGGGACAAGCGAGCTGATGGCCATGTCTTCGACGGTCAGTCTTCTCCATTCGCCTTTGACCCTGGGACCTCTAGCAGCCCTGAGTATTCTCCTTGAGAGCATTACAGCCTCGCCCTTTACGGATATAGGGAGCTTGAGCTCCTCACCCAACCTCTCTATCGTCAAGGCGATCCTGAGCTCTGTCCTATCCTTTGACAGAAGCCGTGATTCCCCATCCTTGAAGCTTGTGTAGCTCCAGATTGAAGGCTTTACTGCAGAGATCTTCCTATCGTCGGTTTCTTGACCCAACACAGCTCCACAAGAGGCACAGACGATTTCACCGGCATCTTGGACTGTACGGCCTCTACATAGGGGGCACACTAGGCTACCTTCTATGGCACTATTTGCAGAAAGTTTGCTGTGGGTAGACATTCCGCTTCACGCGAAGAAGATATCTTCCCTAGTCTCTTTCACTATCTGGAGGAAGCCTTGGCGAACGCAGAAGTCCAGTATCTCTTTGAGCTTGGGATCATTCTTTTTGAAAGTGCTGATGTAGCCGAATCTTCCGACCATGACCCTGATCTCCTCTTCTTCCCCGAGATCCTTGAGCTGATAGCAGCCGTAGCGGCAGTACGACGCATACTCCCTCAGGGCCTCCCAATCATCAAGTATGTGAACCAATACCCATCGGGAGTATATACGAATCCATGTTAGCACTTCATAAGGTTTGCTAACACATATGTGTAAGTGGCGGAATCATTTTGCCAGCACAACTATCCCCGGATCATGGATATGCCAGTAGAGAATAGGACAGCTGGCTTCGTTGACCATCCACAGGCCCTCCTTGCTTACACAGAAGCCCTGCCTCTCCAGTCTGTGAAGGGCTCTATAGATGGTCACAAGTTTGTACGGGAGCCTCCTTAACATCTCCGCAGCTGTATAATCTTTCTCCATCAGAAGGAGCGCCACATCAAAGACAGACCTCCAGAGCCACTTCCTGCCCCTAGCAGCCACGAAGACGATGGCGAACTCATCCCTGATGTTATGAACCTCTTGCCTAGGTGGGAAGAGCCTCTCAAGCCTACCCTGTACGAGCTCCAACACCTTCTGAGAAAGAAGCTCTGAGTAGTGCTTGAGCAGCTCTTCTGAGCGCATCTATCCTAAGGGTTCCCGATGGGAATTTATTCATTGGAGATACTTTGCATCCCTCCCCTAGGTCAGTATTGTAACAGATTACAAGAGGGAAGATGGGGAGAGGGGCTTTTTCCGATGCCACCCTCCCCCTCCCTCTGAAGTCCTCCATTCGTTAAATCCTGCGAGCCGGGCTAACAGGTGCAGGAGAAAGAATGCTCGCTTCCTCGGTGCGTCATTCCGCTTTGGATGATCCTGTTCTGAAGCCTTTGGATATCATGCTCTTAGCTATGCTCATCGAAGGCCCCTCCCATGGCTATGCATTGGGGAAGAGGATCGAAACACCTTCGAAAGGAGAATACAGCGCATCATCAAATCATGTGTACAGGGTGCTCAAGGTACTCAAGACCAAAGGTTTCGTTGAAGCGCGAATTGAGGATCAAGGGAAGAAGAAAGTACTCTACGGACTAACTCCAGATGGCACTAAAGAGTTGAGAAGAAGGCTACTATTGCTGCGATTCGACCTAACCTCTTCCTCTAGATGGGTGGACGATGTCTTGGGCCTAATTCAGATGCAAAGAATGAGGGTGAATGATTACGGCTGAAGACTTTGCTAAAGAGGTACTAAACAGGCATAGCGTGTTTCAGGACGAATCGAAACTTGACCTAGATTATACTCCGGACAAGCTTCCCCACCGAGAGGATGAGCTGAAGAAGCTTCTGTGGATGTTCAAATCACTAATTCAAAGGCCTGGCTCGTCGGCGCCGGTAGCACTCGTTTATAGCTCTTCGGGCACTGGCAAGACATCCCTCGCAAAAGTCCTGGGTAAGTTGTTGACAAGTCAGGCTAACAAGAGAGGAGTGAGCTTGCGTTACGTGCACATAAACTGCAAGTTCGTCTACACCATGAGCTCATTGGTCGACCAAATAGCCCTCAAAGCAATTGACGGTTTTAGCGTGAGAGGAGCAGGTCCAGACCAAGTGTTTAGAGCCATGTACCACAGACTAAGGGAGCATAACAGATACCTTCTCCTTACTCTAGATGAAGTGGACTGGTTCATCAATAGAACGGGTGAAGATGTGATTCAACAACTTCACCGCTACAGAGAGGAGTTGGAAGAGCCGAAGAGGCTGGCCATCCTCTTCATCACTAGGATCGAGAACATAGGGAAGACGCCTCAACTTAAGAGGAGCACCACCAACAGGACATTTGCAGCCAATATCCTTGAGCTAGAGGCCTACGAGGGAGACGAACTCAAGGACATACTTGCGCAGAGAGTAGAACTGGCATTCAAAGATGGAGTCATAGATAGCGAAGTCGTCGGGTTCATAGCGGACCAATCAAGACGTTACGGTGACGCATACTATGCAATAGAATTGCTTTGGAAGGCTGGAAGATACTCTGATTCACGTGAAGACTTGAAGGTTACACCAGAGCACGTAAGGATGGCCAAGGCCAGCTGTGATCCAAGCGTGAGGCGCGACGACCTGAACTCGCTAACAACGGACGAAAAACTCCTCCTACTTGGCATAGCCCAAGTATCAAAGGATCGCGCCTACATATCACAAAAGGAGGCAAATAGCGAATACCTATCCTGTTGCGAGATCTACCGATGGAGGCCGGTAAGTGGTGGGGAGCTACTGGACCACTTACATGTGTTGGAAAGAGTAGGATTCATACATCTTGATAGGTCCAATGGAGAGGCCACTAGGATAAGCATACCAGACATTCCGGTTACTATACTAGCTGAGAACCTTAGACAGATAGTTGTTAGGGCAGTAAGAGATGAAGACTCCGATCAGAAATGATGACGAGGTCGTTAAGCTCGAACGCGCCATAAGCTCCAAGGCTGCTGTGAGAATACTCAGACTGTTATCCTTGTATCCAAATGAGGAGCTTAGCACTTACCGCATCGTAACATTGACTCGAGTGACCAAGAAGTCAGCAAAAGCCCGTCTTCCGCTACTCGTGGACTCAGGCTTGGTTAAGAAGGTGGGCAGAGGAATCATAACATACAGGTTCAACGCAGAAAGCAAGGTTGCGAGAGCTCTCCGAATATTCTTTGCTGAATCAGGGATGATATAGTAAGGAAACTAGACGTAATGGAGGCTCACATATAGAACTTGTACCGGTTCTGCATAGGCGCGTCAGGTGGCATCTCTGAAAGAATCTTCTTTACTTCGTCAGCAAACCCCAAAGTAATAGGCTTCTTGGAAGAGAAACGTGCACTGTTGAAGTTGAGCTTGCTTAACGAAAGGATTTCCTTGGCTATGAGAGTCGGATCATCGAGTGGGTAGATTTCCAAGATCTCAAGTGGTTCAGGTATCCTATGTCCTGGATAGGTGCTAAGGAACGGTGAATATCCGCTAGTGTACAAGAGATAACTCTTGTCAGGAAGTTCTATTAATGTTCCTCTCAGCGGAGGGTACTTCCCCTCCCTGAGAACACGTATTCCCCTGTTGCCAAACGCTACCATTGTTATTCTGCCAAACCTTTCGGCTGCCCTCTCAAAGCCACGCTTCTCATCATTATTGAATCGCGAAGATTTGTGAACGACTATTCTTGTCGGAGTGTGTTTAGCAGCACACACATAGTTCGTAAGACAATCTTCAAGAAGCGAAAAGGCAGACGACTCTGATAGGTGCGGCTGCCTATCCAGTTTTTCATCGATGTGAGCCTCTTCCCCACGCAAAACCAGACCATCGCCATAAGAAGTGAATACTTGTGCGAAGGAAGTTCTCAGATACTCTTTGGTGCTGAGTTTCTCTTTATAGAACGAGATGCCCACATAACAGGTGTTCGGATCAAAATCTGCTAGCCGCCAAGGATATCCATCTGCCTTATAGTACAGAGCGACGCTAAAATTCCACGCACGTGTTGCTTCGTCCTCAAGTTCTCCCTTTGCAAGAAGAGTCGAGTATCGCATTATTTGTATGGGAATTCCATGTTTCATACATTTCCATTTCATCGCGCGTCGAAGATCGTAGCTATACGATGTTTGCCTGATAGGTGGCTCGCCTATATCGAAATCGGAGAGAAACTTCTGGCCCTGCTCCATCAGCTCCATCACGTCTTGTTCTGCCCTAGTGATCCGTGGCCTAGAGCTCCCTTTTGTCTTCTCTGATGAGCCGGCATATTCATCTACTATCTCAGGGAGGCCACAAAGAATAACCATAGGAGGCGGATGTACGTCTTTGAGACGTTCAACCTTAGAAGAAAACAAGTCGCTGGCTAGCGCGATCCTCCTGTTAGGGTCCGGTTCATTGCTTATCAGCTTAACTTCATCTGGGTCAATGGGCTGTTCAAGCCCCTGATATGTGAGGATTTTACATCTGAAAGTTTTGTTTTCCAAAAAGCCAAGAAAGCCTGGAAAGAGATGCGGGTTTGGTCTCGACTTAGCATAGGGTCCACGTCGCTGTATAGGGCTAGATGGAAGTTTCCCCTGAATGGTGGTCTCTAATCTGCTAAGCCAGTTCTTCAGTAAGCCTATTGTCTCACCGTCTCCCACCAGGCCTACGAGAATCTCGCTCGGAGTGGGTCTCCCAATCTCATGCGGGTAATAGGGTCCATATTGAAGGACGCCTGTTCTTGGATCAACAGAGCGTTGACCGTCACCGAATAAGAGTTCAGGTTCGTCTATAAACCATGACCTGAGATTACGGGAGATGACTTGCACTATCATTCACCTTAGTTAGTATTATCCTCCTCAGGTTCTGATTCTTGGGTGTCTTCCTCAGGGACTAAATCGGTCTCAACAACATCGTCCTCATCGTTATAACCCACATTCATCATAGCATGATCTGAATTCGCTTCTACCAGTATTTCGAAACCAAAGTCTTTAATCCGGATTACGCTTTCTGGATGCTGGATTTTACTCACCCAAAACCTGATGTCCTTTAGAATACTTTGGTTGTATTGGTTATGCAGGAGCTCCGTTGCTCGCCTTGCCGTGAATGAGTTTGACACTACGTGTGAGCCGTCTGAGGTAAATAAAAGCCCTGGGAACACCACCAAGAATACTTCTGAGCCTAACTCGGTAAAATGAAAGTCAACAGCGTTATGAATGACGGTTTCCTCTTCGGCCGTATAATCATACTTGGCAACCGTTCTTGGATATGTTCTGTTTCCAAGCTTGTATTTCTGACGCAACCTCCTTTCCCCTTTTGGCATCCTGTAATAGTATCTACCACTATCAGCATGATAGGAAATATTACGTTCTTCACAGTGTTTTCTCAAACAGGAGTTAAGAAGATCGATTATCCAATTGGACTTGTCTCGATCTCTTAAGAACTCTAGTGTCTTCACAAAGTCTATCGTCTGCGAGCTTACAGCTGCACGCAAGGGATTTGCGCCGTCGTGTAGCAGTGAGAAAGTCAGAATGCGGCGTTCTCGAAGGATAAACTTGGGGATCTTTGGCTCAGGAACAGGAATATTTGCGAGGAAACGATACACTGCGTCCTTCGTGGTAAAATCAGTTTCGCCACGCCAGACATTTTCAGGTATCTTCTTGACATGAAAAATGTTTGAAGCGAGGGTTTCTTGTATGGGTAACGGCTTTGCCCTTTCTGACATTAGTCGCGTGAATGCAGATACAAAATGCTGGCTTTCTTGCAGGCGCGTCCTAAATCGTCGCTCAATCAGCTGATTAAATTCAAAGGCACCCGCTTTAATGCTCCGACTCCCACTTCTTACCAGAACGTCGTTTACTCGAAATTCAACCTTCTCTTTGCTCCCCTCGCTCCACTTACCATCCTGCTTTGGAAGCGCTATTTCCTCGTTAGGAAAAATATGGAGAACAGAGAACTTCCTGTCAATCCCAAGGTAATTCTTCCTTAGGATCTCCTTGTACAGGATCTCAATCGGGGGATTAAGATATTTCCCAATCTTTGTCCTAATATCTCCCTCATCGTTTTCGATGTTAGGGTCGAAGCCCACCTGATTGTAATCGTCGTCCACCCCGAATACGAGATCTGATTCCTCTTCGCCGTTGGCCATGGCAGCAACATCTTTTACAATCTTGACGAATGAAGGGCTGGTGACATCGATATCCAGTTTATAGTCTAGGATATTGGTTTCTTGACGCACTGCAAGTAGCTTCTCTATGTGGTCGTCCGTTAAGGTGGCGATGGTCAGCGTTGCTGCATCCCTTTATGGTCAACTGATTTAAAATTGGTTAGCGTTGTAATTGGTTCAGGGAAAAGGCATTGCCTGATGTCTTGACCTAGTGTTCGCTCAAGCATTTCCCTCATCTCAATGGCTGTATGGAGCACCTGTTCGGGTTCGAAGTTTTCACCCAACGGAAGGCTGATGGTTCGGCGTCTCTTCTTCGTGAGACCGAAAACGAACATACCTTCTTCTTTGGACCGGACGTAGGCGAGGGCACTCCACTTGTCAGACTCTAGAGCACCCTCAAGCTTTTTCCAGTCTGGATTGTTCATAAGGTCACCTTCAGCAGTGACTTTGACGGTCTCCAAGTCCGCCCTGACTCTGTAGGGTGAGAAACCTCTACTGCGCGCTACATCGGTCATTTCGACTGCAAAGTCCTCGCTCCATTCAAAGACCTTAGGACCCCGGCATGGAATTCCAATATCGCGACCCACCTTTCTGACTACATCTACGACAGACTCTTCTGGTGTAGGAGTCCCTGGAGTGTAGACGTAGCAAAGTCCATCGGCGAAGTCGAATACTAGGACTGCCTTGGAGGCCCTCGGTACTGGCTGTTGGACCTCAACGGTATCAGTCAGGCAACCATCCTCCTGGAGAATCCTCTCAAGGCTCTTGTGCTCCGGATTGACTTCGCTCTCGTCAACCATAAGAGCATATGCGAAGCCTTTTCTCGTTAGGGAGCCTACATTATAGATACCTACTCTTTTGCCCCTCTGCTCCTTGAGATTAACCCAGGACGCGGAGCTAGGCTTGAGAGAGAGGAATTTTCTTTGAGTTTCTTCCGGGTTCCCTGAACCAGCCCACGTGGCGGGATGGGCTAGGCATACCACCTTAAGCTGGGGCACCCTCCCAGACCTCCTTGGGCATGCGGCTTATTTCGTACAGTATTCTTGTAGGGAGAACAGCTTGGTATACGGATTCTCGACCCCTAGGAGTGAAGTCCACCAGGCCTGCTTCCTTAAGATCCATTAGATGTCTCGAAACAGTCGTCCGGTCCTTCCTTATGGTCGAGCTGATCTCTGTTGGCGACTTACCGGAGAAGATTACCTGTTCTAGAACCTCACGTTTGAATTGTGAAAGATTTGGATACTCCTCTACAGCTTGGTAGCACTTTTCAATCTTGCACGCCTGAAGAGCTATGTCCGCAGTTACTTTGGTCCTTTCAACAAGCTTTTCTGGTGAACCATGGGCATAGAGGTTTCGAAGAAGCCTCAGGCATCTGGATGCGCATACAAGGGCTAGACCTGGGACTCCCATACAATATTCGTCAATAATTTTCAGGGATTCGTCCCCAAAGAGATTCTGCAGAGAAGCCTGACCATCCGAGACACGCGCAAGACGCCCTGTGAGGACACTTGTGATGCCCTTTTGAGCCATTCTAGAGATAAACAGGAGCTTTGGCTCGACCTTGAGTTCTGAATATACAACCTCCAAATCATGAGGCAAGACAGAAAAAAGCTTCAACTTCACCTTTGTAAATTCGCGTATCACAAGCTTTACCTGCTCCGGTGCAGCGGAATCTAAGAAGAGGTAATCGCTTTGCTTCTTAGCTAGCCTCAACCATGGCTGGACACTCTTGTGCTCAGCTTCCTCTTCGTCAACCTCAAATAACATACCTGCATCTAAAAGCTCTCCAGAAAACGCATATCGGTCAGGGCCCTTCTTGGC
The DNA here is from genome assembly GCA_016206275.1 of Nitrososphaerota archaeon. Taxonomy (GTDB): domain Archaea; phylum Thermoproteota; class Nitrososphaeria; order Nitrososphaerales; family JACQRY01; genus JACQRY01. The sequence goes on along the minus strand of JACQRY010000130.1, from coordinate 10,334 downwards.
TAGCCTTTCTAGGATCGCCCCAATGTACTGAAGTATGGCGGTCTTTCCAGACAATGTGGGACCAACAAGCAGAATGGTGACTGGAATACCCCTCGCAGCGATGCCAACGTCAAAAACTATCGATTCAACAAGCCTTTCTCTATCCACGAAATAATCAGTTTCTTCAGGCTCTATCTGTGCAAGGAATGGGTCTTCTCTTAGGCCAAACAGCTTATACCATGTGCTGAGTGCACCGAGCTCAGCTTTCCTTGCCTTCGAAAGAAGATCCTCATATTTCTCTAGCATCTTTCGTGGAAATATACGGGTTAGCGGGTATTTAAAAGCCTATCGTGTGAAGGTTTATAAGAGCGTGTATTTTAAATAGTAGCGTGAAGAAGTGCATGCGTTCACATGAACGTGGGCGGAAGGAGGTGAGATACTAGATTTGTCTACGCAAGCCCCCCTGCTGGTGCTTACCATCCAGTCAACATCAGGTGTCCTTAAGGACAAGACATTCAACGCCAACGAGCCAGTGCGTGCAGTTAAAGTGAGTTCGATGGCGCAACTAAAAATCGACCCTTCTGCGGCAAGTAAGTACCGCCTCGTGCTAAATGGCCAACCCCTACCCGAGGATAAAACTCTTGTGGAGCTGAACGTCCCAAACGGTGCCACATTGACGCTTGAGTTGACGGGAGCAGAGGTCATCTAAGGCAACATGGTAGACCCAGAGATATCAAAACAGAAGTTTCAACAACAGGTAGACCTACTGCAAGGTCTCGACGAATTCATACGCAAATACGGTTGGCAGTTTGAAACTTCATACCCCGACATCTACCTTACAATGCATCCGAGTGCCCACCCTGAGACCAAGTTCATGGTTAGACTGCGTTGCGATGACTATGCAGCACGCTCACCCTCACTCCAGTTCGTAGACCCTACTACGCACCAGGAAGGCAAGCAGTACTGGCCACAACAGGGAGGTGCCTTCCAAGCTGCATCAAGTCGCGGACCACCACCGCAACTATGCATACCTGGAATCCGAGAATACCATGAGGGTTGTCATAATTCACCTTCGGACCCTAACCCATGGAATCCCGAGAAGTATACCCTCGCAAACATACTAGAGCGTGTGCAATGGTTCATAGACGACGCTTACAGGTGAGGAGATGAGAATCAGTACGCCAGTTAGCAAATTCATCATTCCCCTTGACGTATTCGAGAGAACCTTTGATGAGCTTCGCAAATGGGGCGAAAAAGAGTTCGAAGGTCTAGTGCTTTGGGTTGGCACGACAGCGAGATCGAAGGCCATCATTAAGGACTTTGTTGTACCTGAGGCAGATTTCTGGGGTGGTGGCGTAAGAATTTCGTCGGGAGGAATGCTGAAACTAGCCGAAGATTTGTCTCAGCGGAATCTCATACTTCTTGCGCAACTACATACTCATGCCAGCGACTTTGGGCATTCCTACGGGGACGAACAACATGCTGCCAGCTATCGCCTTGGGTACGTATCAATAGTCGTCCCTAACTTCGCACAAGAAAAGCACACAGATCTATCCAGCTGCTATGTCTACGGGTACGTGGGCAATGGGAAGTGGAACCAGCTTACCAAAAATCAAGTTGCCAGGCGGTTCAAAATTACGTAGTGGTATCACATGATAGAGTCTTCATTTGACCGAACATTATCCCTAATGCGTCAGCTGTCCAAGATAGACTCAACTACTGCGGAAAGATGGAAGAATATTCCAAGTAAGGCGCTAATTGTTGTTGGTCCGAAGGCCTCCGTTACAAGTAGCGGGCAGGTTGCATCCTGTTTAACGCTGAATCTCCTCTCTCGATTATACCCAATACTGACACAACTGGACGTGATGGTTCGGGATGAGACGCTCCACTACAGGCTTCCCCTGTTCGATGATTCCACGCTGAGGGGTTCGATGGAGTCCTTTGTTAGACTAGTAGAGCCCGAGTGTGAAGTAAAGTTTGTTTCAAATCCTGATGGTAAATATGATGCTACATTAGCAGTGGGCAATGTTGACCGCGGTGCCGACATAGTAATCGCGTCATCAGGCTGGACTGCATTCCTCGGATCTTCGAAGCTCAGTCAAGACTTTGATTCGGCAAACCCGATAGGGGGTATGGTGGTGGCTTCTTTAGGTGCCGCTGAGGTGTTCAAACGAGTTTACAAATCCAAGGCAGACAGAATGAATCTGCAACCAACGGAATATGACCCACGGGAGCGAATAAGACCGGTTAACAAGGAAGTCGCTTTTTGCTGTCTTGACTACAAGTTAAGAGATTGTTCACACGAACTACCTGAAAGAATCCATATTCAAGATGCGGTTATAACAGGCGCAGGAGCGGGCGGGGGTGCACTACTATACGCCCTCTCATCTATTCCGAGCCTTAGCGGGAAGCTGAGGCTGATTGACCCAGATAGCATCAGGCCTAGCAATCTAAATCGCTACATATACGCAACTCGAGCTGACGCTGTAAATGAACGCTTGAAGGTGCATGTTTGCAAGGACTTGCTGGATGGCAGTACCCAACTCGTAACCGAAGCATACCCCATACCTTACCAAGAATTTGCTACCCAAAATCCAGACCGAAGATTCGGTCTCGTCGTCTCCACGGTAGACACTTCGCAGACACGATTGGCTATCCAATGGGACCTTCCTAAGCTAATCTTAGATGCCGCTGCCGATGGTAGTTCTTTCTATGTACGGCGGGTTAAACTGGGTTTAACCGACTGCCTTGCTTGTACTCACACCCAGACTAATGGTAATGGGCCATCGCTTGAGCAAAGCTTGGCTGAGATAACAGGCTTGCCAGAAGGTGAAATAGTACGCCTCAGGACCACCAAGGCCCCATTCGAACCTTCGCATATTCAAGCCATGCGAGACAAGAGTCAGCAATTCGGTTTCCCATTACCTAATGTGGGAGAAGCAGTTGATGACTGGTTCCTTTACCACTGCGGTGACCTTTTTCAGTACACTCAAGAGATGGCGGTTCCAGTGCCTTTCGCTACAACTTTGCCAGGTTTACTCCTCGCAGCCCAGTTGCTGCGACTTGCAAGCCTGCCTGAGATCGACGCTCCGTCGCATTTCATGATGGATATGCTTTCCAGCTTGGATTTGGCACAGGCGACAACTCGCAGACCCAGACCGGGATGCAGTCTGTGTGATGACTCATCAACGATGGAATACTATCGCAAGAAGTATAGTGGAGGAGTGGTGCTCTAGAGGTGAGTTCGAGTGGGCTATTCGGATGACCTGTTAGACTACGTATACGACAAGAATAACGGCTACTGTTGGTGGTGCGGGAAAAAGCTGGCTTTTACAAACTACGGTGTCCACGGTGCTAAAGGAGCTTGGGAAATCGACCACAGCAATCCAGTGTCAAGAGGTGGCACAGATTACCTTGGGAATCTAGTTCCATCTTGTATCGAATGCAACCGAAGCAAGGGTGACCGTCGGTGGAGGTAGCTGTAATCATAACTTCGAAAAGTGTTTGGATGGTGATCGGTTAGCCATGGCGAGGTGGCGTAAACACGAGGAACGCTCGCGTTCCTCAAGCCTCTTCCGAGGCTACAAGATTGTCGAACAGAAAGTTTCATCCAGCACAGGTATGCGTCCCGACTTCTTCGGAGTCTCAAAACGTGATCCTAGCAAGCGGGTTGTTGGAGATGCAAAATATGTTAAGGAGTTGACCCCTCAACATGTGAAACAGGTTCGGAGATACAAGGGCTACCCGTTCTTTGCTCAAAAAGGCGTCATCATAGTCAAGAAAACTACAAAGATACCAGAAAAAGTCAGAAACCTCGCAAGAGAATCAAACATCAAGATCGTTAGAAAGAGGGCCCGAAGACAGAACAGGAGCTTCTGGGAGGCGTTATTTGGATGATGTGGCATGGGATAGGAATGGATATTCCTGATGCCTTAAGAATAAGGCGAACAATCATGGCGCTCCTAACGCTATGCCTCGTCGCCACGGCACAGTTCCCCCTAGAGGCGTTTGCACAACGGGGAATGGCTAGCGAACTATCGTCGGAAAATGAGACATGGGTCATGCACAACTTGGTTGTTGCCGGGGCACAATACACCCTAGTTACCTATTCTAACGGTGATGTCTTACTTCTGGATGGAAAGGACGGTCTGGTCACAATCGTATCAACTCTCGAAGATGTCTACGGTGTCAAATCCTTCAAGGACATCTTTGCCGACAACGGCCTCACATCAACCAACGTTCAGAAGATAAGCGAGTCCCTAGACTCGCTCCACTCAAATGCCAAACTCGTAAACGATATCATGACATGGGTTGCTATTGCGGCCGCCGCGGCTGGGATAGCGTCCATCTTCGTCGGTGGTGTGGCCATTCCGATAGCGATTGTCGTAGGCGCAGTCAAGTTTTCCACCCACTACATAGTGGAAAATACGGAAAGGCCTAAGGCCACTGCCTCAGAACTGCGCAATCTACTTGCCGAGTTGGAAAGAGGAAACGCAAAGTTCCAAGATTACAAGCAGGCATTAGTCTTGGCAAGCAAGTTAAGGAGTCAATTGAAAGATCTCAACAGCCAACTCATCTTGCAGGTCACAGGATTCGGTAATCTCGCTTACTATAAAGCGCTTTACAGCATTGCTGACGTGGTCTCTGGCGTCGCAGGGGAGCAGGCGAAGAACCTTCGACAATATGGGTCAGCTATCGAAAAAAGTCAAAGTGAGTTGGAAGCTGCACTCGGATGGCTCGACAAATTAGATACGGAGAGTATCCAACAGGCCGCAACAATCCAAACCAATAACTACATGAAACTACAGGCATCAAGAATCGAGTCTCGAAAAAGGGTTTACGAAAGCCTGTTCTCCCAAACTCAGAGTTTACTTGTTGATGCACGTAACAAAGTTAATACAGCATCCCAAAAGGGTCTAAATGCTTTAGGAGCCTACAGTATTCTTTCCCAGGCAGAATCGAAGATGGACGATGCTAAAAACCGTGGCGTCCGATTTGAGTATCGATCCGCTATAGCTCTACTAACAGAAACTTCAAAGTCTTCACAACAGATAGACTCGACGCTTGAGCAAGCTAAATCTCAACTTGGCTCAGGCAGTCGAAACGAATTACAAACTTCGGACGGAGCATCCGAAGGTTTTCCTTGGATATATGTGATTCCTATAGTAGCAGTGGCGCTCATAGCGGTGGCGGCATATGCCCGGAGACGTGAATAATCAGGGTAACATTTCGTCGAGCGAGAGACCGACAGACCTTATGAAGATTGGTTTGGCTAGTGAAAAATTCAATATCACGACGAAGGTTAGAAGCAAGTCATGCCGCTAAGTCAAAACATGACGATGTCTCAAATGCGCGACTATCTGATTAGTGACCTGAGGCGGTCGGTCGAAAATGATGTTCTGCCTTGTCTCCGTCCAGCCGAGCAGGAAGGAGGCTACTTCGCCATACCTAGGCTGGTCTTGGGCTATGTCGACTATCTTGGGGCGCTCTACCACGGCTACGCCCGGCGCCCTCATCCGCGAACAAACAGAAGGATTCTTGCGAGTGGTAATTATGCTGTAACTTTCCTGAACGACGTATTCGGAGCCATCGACCCGAACTATCGAACGCGAGGTAAACTCCTTTGGGAGATTTACAGGAATGGGACCATCCATTTATACCAGCCTCTTACACTCGAGAATGCAGGTCGAACCATTGAATGGCTGACTTACAAAGGGCCACGGAGAGGAACGCTTACTCTAGGAACGCAGACCATCAATGTGGAACATCTTGTTCCTTCCCAAGTCTCGGTAACTATGTGGGTACAGCCGATCTCCACGATCTGCCTCTACGAAGACCTGCTGGAAGCAATAGACCATTACGCAACACTAATTCAAGGTAATAGTATACTGGAAAATAAATTCAGACAGGTAGCTAATGCCCTTCTTATCCCCGAGCCAACTAACGTCGTTTGGTAAAGCAATAGGTTACATAATTCCTTCGGTCTTCGCTTTTTCTATCAGCTCTTTGACACATTTACAAATTTATGCGTGTAAGTCCCATGCCTTGTTGATTGGTCCTTATCTACGGCAGTAACAACATAGAGAGGGAGTTTGAGCGAAGACTTCGGGCTGAAAAGGGGAGATTACTGAGGGACGTCACAGGCCACGAGGCCCGGTTTCTTTTTGTTACGGTACAGGCGATGAACTATCACTTCGGACCAAGGCTGACTAGAAAGGAAGGAGAATCATTTTCCTACCTTGATATGCCTGTATTCCGCATCATGGTTTGCCTTAGAAGTATCTTGGATACCCTTCTTGAGGAAGGTTATAACCAGATAGAAGGCGTAAACCCCCAACGATTCCTTGAGATCTTCGAGTCGCTGAAGGATTACTTTTCAATTGCGAAATATTCGCACCTGCTCAACATACAAAGGGCTTCCCGTTTAGAAAAGGTTCGAATAAATGGTGAAATGGTAGACGATTTTGCAGGGGAAGCCTACCACAAAGCAATGCAAAGGTACGCCGACGATGCAGGCTCTGACCAAGGGTGGTCGATATGGTATTTTGCTAACTATCCTGAACATAGAATAAGGGTGGGTAGGTTGCTAGGTACGGAGTTCAAAAGGGCCTTCGGATTGGAGATTGCAGATGCTGGAGGAATTAGCGGGTATCTGGAAAGATTAGCAAGACAACATCTTGATCAAGTGAGCAAAGGTGGCCCTGTTGGCGATTACCCATTTCTATCAATTCGTCGAGAGCTGTTGCTTGAGGAATTTAGAAGTCATACAACGCATGAAGCAGCAATAAAATGGATCCAGGAACTAGAGTATCGACCTAACAGGGACTTCAATCGTTCACCACTTATTCCCTTAGTCGCCAATAGCAGACCTATCTATACGTTAGCTCTTTGGGTGCTTTACCCTTCTCATACATTCTTTGGAGCATGGTTGAAAGAGATGTTCAATCTCATTCAAGGTTCCAAGGCCTTTGGTGACTGGTCGCGCGGCTATGGTGAGCTGTTTGAAAAGTATCTGGACCACTTACTGGGCTCGTCTGGACTTCGGCTAGAGGTGAAGAGGAATCTTAAGGTCTCGGTTAGAGATTATCCAGAAATCATTCCCATAATCAGCAGGGCCGGAAAGAAAGAAGGCTTTGAACTGGATAGACTTATGATTAAGGATGATACCGCCTACGTTGTTTCTTGTAAGGCCAGGGATTTTCTCTACGATCAGAAGCTCACAGGAAGGGACTTCTTTTTTCCTTCAAAGGAGATAGAAAGGAGGGTAACACAGAACCTCGTGGATATGGAAGAAGTTAAGGCGGAGGTTGAATGTATAGAGTCCAGCCCTAGATTGAAATCATCCTTGGAACTTAACGGCAAGGAATTAGTTCCCATTGTGGTCACCTCCAGGAAGGAGCCTCTTTCGTTTTATGAGGTACGAGGGTACTACAAAAGCTTAACCCACGTTCCGAACGTCCGAATAGTAAATGCCTCTACATTCATCGAATCCCTGAAGACAAGATAGAATGTGACAGGTTGCCTCCAGCTTTACTTCAACGAAGATAATCCTGGAGAAGGGATCTGATACCAGAGAGGCTCAGCGGACTGGAAACTCAATCTTGATGTCTGCTAACCTGAACCAGGTTCTTTACCGATCTGCCATCCCCTTTGCTTGACCTTTAGATCCCTTTCTAATACTTTGTCGAAGAGTAAGGGTATGGCTTGGTTAATAGCGTCAGAGTAATCCCTTATCAGACCGCGTTTTTGCATTTCTAGGATCATCTTCGCAGGCTCTCCAAATACCCTCACGTTTAATCGAAGCTCCTTCATGGACATCTTGGTCACCATTAAAGGAAAGATCTGAACCGTGCTAATAAATGTATGCAAGACGATGCCAGAAGACTGCCAAAATAAAGCCATAAATATGCCTGACTCGTATAGAGGGTCATGGGTAAAAACAACCGAGAGAACCGGACCTCAAGTATTGGTGCGGGGGGTGGGATTTGAACCCACGATGCCGGAGTACACATGAGCCAGAACCCGTTTCTCCAGTATCCCATCTCCTTAACTTTCAGATGGACATCAGCACCAAAGATTTAAAGAGGGTGGCGCGCTGTAGAATTAATATGCAATCCCCCAATAATACGGGGGGGAGCATTGTACGGATCGTGTGGGGCTCGCCCGGAGCATCCCTGTCTCATCAATTGAGAGCCCCTGTTTCTCCGAGTTAGCTTCGTCAATTTGTTAATAATCCCTTAGATCCCAAGAATATCGGTGGCCTTCCATAGAACTTGTTCGAGGTTTTTATAGGGATAGTTTTTCACCAAAGAGCTTTTGTTGGATAGTCAATCTTCACACCTACGCTTCCTCCATCCAAAAACTTAGGTTATCATCTTATGCGCGATTGTCTTACAAGTTGTAAAGTCTTGGGAATCGAAACCTCTCCTAGATGAGGACTTATTTAATGCCTCCCTATTCATATGCGTCTCTTGTTCAGAAGAAGATTAACAGATACTTTAGAAGAAAGAGATGTCCTGTCTGTGAACGGGTTGGCTCAGGACCTTACAAGAAAAGGGTCAAAGGCAAATTCTACCTCTACTTTGCTCATAGGTTCAAGGATTCAAATGGTAAATGGAGGATTAAATGGCATTATGTTGGGAAGGTTGACTAACAAAACTGGCCCCTTGCTATGTACCCCCCGGGGGCCCTAGCTAAAACGATAGGGGGCAGGCTTGTCAATTCTACTATAGTAGGATTCGAGCTAACTCCATCTGGCTTCATATACCATCCCCTATCAAACAGTTTTATGCAGGGGCGGGTTATCGCTCAAATCATCTACTATTTGATAACCTTCAATTGAACATCATCTTACCTTCCCCAGTAATCCGAATAAAACCTTGTTTCTGTAGCTCGGCTAAAGCAGGTAGAACTTTAGAAATAGATAAGGGCTCAAAGGTAGGGTTGATACCATCACGAAGAGAAAGCTCCTTAAGCATTCTATCAAGTTGCCCGGTTGTCAATTCCTTACTTCCAGTAGATATCTTGTAATGGTTTAACACTTGCTCAATTGCATTCATTTGATACGTTAACGTTAGCTCAGCAATTGGTTCTCTGAAAGGAAGAGATATGTTCACCAATACTTGTTGTGGGTTGACAGTACTACCGCTTGCCGTTGTTAACGTCTTAGAAAGCATTACCTTCCTTCTCAAAAAAGAAAGTTTGGGTGGCAGTTTTCGCCCCATGTATCTTCACAATAGAAAAATTACTTCTTCGGCTTCTTTGCAGGCTTTTTCTTTGCCGTGTCGTAATAGGCCTAGTTTCTTGAGTTTATTTCTCTATGCCTCGCAGGTTGCGTTGCATTGGCCAAAGCAAAAGGCGGTTAAGAGCTAACCATTATTGAAAGTTAGTTGTGGTATTCGACAGCTCTTACTACGAACCGATACCCTCTTCCTTGGATCAAAGTTCTACGTTTTCACAGATAGCGATTCCTTACATATTGCAGACGAGTAAATGTACTGCACCGCACAAATCTGTTGGAGCTGCTGGTAGTTTTCTAGGGCAATTAGGGAGAGCCTATCACGAATAGAGTCATGACGCACTCTTAGCCATCACCACGAATAGTGACACAGTATCGAGCGTACGACTCGCTCTAAGGTGTAGTAGCAGGGACTTCAAAGTATTCTTCAAACATGCATGTGTGGTCGGTGCAACTACCACAGTTCAGGGGAGTCTCCTCGGTCTCAATCACATGTTCACAGAGGCTACAAATATACCTCATACCATTTGCAGTTTGATTTTTGGTATCTGCTGGCATTTTACCTTTTTGACTGTATCCCGTTTAGGAGATCGATACCGACAAATCAATCGAGTCTTTTCAGATCTGAAATAAACGATGATCTGCACTCCTCCGAACAAAATGTATACCCTCGGTAGAAGAATGGCTTCTTGATGGCTTTACCACATAGCTGGCAACGCCTGACATAGGCCTCGTCTGCAAGCTCTGTCATTATCAAGATCTGGCTAAACACTTGCATTTAAGACTCAGATCAGTTGTTCTCCGATTGCTAATAGCTCTACGATGTCATAAGGGGTCAGGCGTGTTTGGACACCCATCTTTGGCTGATGATGCTAATTAGTTTAAGATCAACACTGATCCCTTTGAGCAATGCCCAGAATTTGGAAAGGAGTTATTTTGTGTAGATCCTCTGTTATAGTTATCTCATAAAATTCCATTCATGGCTTCGATACTTGGTTTCTGCAAGTTCTTTTGCCCCAGAAATTTCCGTTTGCGTCAATCGCCCGATCTCGAATTCCTTGCCATGGGTAAATCCTTTGAGCAATGCTCTATATACTTCCTCCATAGAGAAGTTTCC
>JACQRY010000122.1 GCA_016206275.1 Nitrososphaerota archaeon | reverse complement strand
TACTTCTCCTGGGATTAGGCTTAGACCTTTGCCTTGTCCTTCTTCGCTTCCTTCGAAGAATAGCTGCATGCCTAGGCATACGCCTAGGATAGGTGTTCCAGCGTCAGCTAGATCTATGATTCTTTGTCTAAGAGTTGAAAGCTTTTTTGCGGCTGCGGGAAAGCTTCCTACACCCGGCAAGATAAGGCCTTGTAGCTCTTTTTTTTCAGGAAGTTCTTTTGAAACCTGGGGCTGCACGTTTCTTCTTTCAAGGGCTTTTCGGAGACTGTAGAGGTTTCCTACTCCATAATCTAGGATGGTGATCTGCAAGTTTACATGGCTCCTTTTGAGCTCGGTGCTCCTGATCTTCTCGGGTCTCTGGATGCTGCCTGCCTTAGAGCGAGGGCGAGGGCTTTGAAGGCTGCCTCCACTTTGTGGTGATCGTTCTCCCCGTACTGAACATGCATGTGAAGGGTGATCTGGCTTGATGTAGCGAAAGCTCTTATGAAGTGGAAGATGTCTTCCTTTGCCATCCCTTCAATGGACTCTCTTTCAAGCATCATGTTTAAGACGCAATATGGCCTCTTCACCAGATCGACCGTGACTTGAGCCAAGGCTTCATCCATAGGCACCGAAGAGGAGCCGAATCTGGTTAGCCCCTTTCTCTCGCCTAGAGCCTTGTCTAGGGCTTTACCCAGACAAATAGCTGAATCTTCCACTATGTGGTGCTGTAAGTCGCCTTTTGCTTGCACCTCAATGTCCAGCATGCTGTGGGTGGCTAGGCTGGCGAGCATATGGTCTAGGAAGGCTACGCTGGTAGAGATCTTCGTTTTCCCCCTTCCGTCCAGGTTGATCTTTGCGGATACTTCGACTTCCTCGGTCTTGTTGACGGCTTCCCCTATCCTCATGTCTAACTCCTCCTAGCTAACTCTAGGGTCTTGGGTAAAAGGTCTACTGACGGTATTATGATGTCTGCCTTTTTTTCGAGGAACATCTTTCTCTTTCTATCAGGGTCATGAGCATGCTGATAGACTCCAGCGAAGAGAAATCTGCGTTTCCTTAGCTCTGCATTGGCTCTTTCAGTCATCAGGAGGTCTTCTGTTGAGTCGCCGACATAGAGAACGGTCTTTGGATTCTGCATGGCTTTTGCAGCCTTTAGGAGGGAGTAGGGTTCAGGTTTTCCAACTTTTACGTTTGGGTTCAACGCTTCCTCATCTTCTATGAAGATAGTAGCCTCGGGTTTGAAATAGTCCCAGAGTCTTCCCAGAGTGAATCTGGTAGCTAATCTGCTTCTTCCTGAAGCTATTCCTAATCCTCCACCCTCAAAGATGTCCTTGAGTTGAAGCATTGTTTCAGATGAAACTAAGAGACATTCATTTCCGATTAGCCCTCTTCCACCATGAAACTCTGCATCAGATCCGTGGGCCTGCCGAAACAGTTCTGCTCCGTAGAAATATTCGTTGAATATGGTTGCTAAGATGCTGGTTCCGACTCGCCCTGGGTAGCCTAACAGCTCTTTGAAGGCATTAAACGTCCCCTTGGAGAGAGGTGAGCTGAGGACAAAGGACTCGACGGATTTTATTCCTGTTGAGTCAACCTTCTCAGCCATTTCTTGGAGAGCAGTCTTAGCGTGGGATGTGAATGATGCGTCGCTTGGCGGCGGAGCCATGATTCTCTTCAGAATTTTTGAAGGGTTCTTTTCCACTGCAATAGCTCCTGTGAGCCTGTTTTGCACTTGAGTTGGAGTTTGGGAGAAGAGGGTTAGCAGAGTTGCGTAGCAGGTATCCCAGTCGTTGTTGAAGCCGCCGCTTTCCCTGAGGCGAGCGAGGAATTCGGGTGATGTGATGCTCTTGGGAAACGGATTGGCGATGATCCGCTCGCCGAAGAATGCGACAGTTTCAACAATGGCTTGATCATATGATTTGGACGCGTCTATCAGCACGCCGTCGCAGTCGAAGACGACTCCTCCGATTTGGGTTAAGCGGTCCAGATCCTTCTTTACATGAGCTGTTTTGCCATCTATCTTAAAGGTCCGATATGAAGACATCTTAACCAACGCTCCTGAATCTCTCTCTTACAGCCTCAGCATGGTTAGGAAGACCCTCCTTCTCAGCCAGCAACTCCACTTCTCCAGCGATGCTCTTCAACCCTTCCTCGGTGCATTCCACGACATGGTATCTTCTCACATAGTCGAGAATGGACAGTCCAGAGTAGACTCTTCCGAAGCCTCCGGTTGGAAGAACATGGTTGGTTCCTACACAGTAGTCTGTTGCAGCTGCAGGAGAATATTCTCCCACCAGGATCAAGCCTGCTGTCCGGATACGGCTAGCAATGTTCTCGGCATTGTCAGCCATGATCTCCAGGTGTTCAGGGGCGAAGGAGTCGGCAAATCGCGCGGCATCTTCCATATCTTTGCATATGATGGTGAATCCTTTTGCTGCAAGGGCTTTAGAGATTATCTCTCTTCGTCCGGCTTGCCTCAACATGGATTGTAGGACATTCAGGACTTTTCCCGCAAACTCTTCTGAGTCGGTTAGAAGACCGCAGACGCTTTCCGAGCCATGCTCAGCTTGACAGATGACGTCTCTGGCGACTATTCTAGGTTCTGCGTTGCGGTCAGCTATGATCAAGGCTTCACTGGGTCCTGCTGGTAGATCTATGGCTACTCTGTCTAGGACTTGGAGTTTGGCTGC
>JACQRY010000131.1 GCA_016206275.1 Nitrososphaerota archaeon | reverse complement strand
GGACTGGTGGTGGTCTGAATAGGTTGCATACTACGAGGGTGCCTAGCCGTATCTTGGTGGTTTTGGTGGCTAGTGCTGTTAGGATTGTCCAGCATTCTAGGGATATGTCTTCTGTGGGTTTTCTTCCCCAGCTGAACATGTGGTCGGCGACCCAGAAGGATTGGAATCCGACTTTTTCTGCTTCTAGGCAGACGTTGGATATTTGGTCGAAGGTGTAGTTGTTTTGGGTGATTTTGACGCCGAATTCTGCCATAGGGGTTTGTTCTCCTGTGGGGGGTTGATGGTTTTGGGCTTTTAATTGTATGGATTGCTTGGTTTGTGTTTGGGTTGCAACTGATACTCTGCATGTGCAATGTGGTTGCCATGGATTTCAGGTGGTGAACTTTACGTTGTGGTGGATTTAGCTCCGGTGCTCGGTGCAACTAGGGGGGAGATTATATAGAAAGATGGGGTAACAGTGTTTCTTGATGGTTTCTTATGGAATTTGTTGGTGTGTATAAGTGTTTATCAATAGTGATTAGGTTTCATATTGCCTAGGACAATTCATTTCCCTTGCCTTCCGATACTATGGCGTGGTTGGGTGAGATAAGTAGAGGCCTTTGCAGTCCTGCGACTTGAACTATGGTTATAAGGCGACATCCTTCGACGTGTCCCTGTGTCGTGGAGCAGGTGAGGTCTAGTGACGGTACATTGAGCGAAGCGGCTCTGGTCCACCGCTAGTATTGGTGCACGGTACGGCAGAGGACCATACTGATCGGGCGCCTGTTATCTCGGCTTTTGAGCGGCATGTAGTCATAGATGCAGTGCTGGAATTGTTTTGTTCGCGAGGTGGTCATGTTTCTACTGGATGAGCGGGTCACAAATGTTGAATGCCAATGAGGGACGGGGTTTGGGGCTTTTGTGCTTACGCCGGTGTAGGGTGTGTAGGCCTACAGGCAATATAAAGACGGATGAGACTCGTCAGAGTCTAGAGATGACTAGTACCTCACAATCATCGGGGGAGGAGACACTCCGACGAATTATCAGAACCATTCAAAGAAGAGGATATATATCACTCAATAGCATCTAATATCAACATGAAGCAGCTACTGATCCGCATTGATGATGACGTTGACAAGGAATTACGGAGGGTTATCAAGACACGTTTTGGTAGCCGAAAAGGCTCGCTGAGCCAGTTCGTTGAACAGGCATTAAGGGATTACATTCGTCCAAGAACGGAGATCACTAACGCTACTCTTATCGAAGCCATAGATCTTATTGCCGACATGATCTCTCAAGGGAAATCTAAGGCAGACATCCTCGCAAACCTGGAGATACTGTTCGATCCCGAATTCGAGGCTAGCATCACGAGAGGCATCCGAGAGAAGGGAATCGCTGTGCCCCCTACGACCAAGCCATCACAATTCCTTCGCAAGATGCTAAAGCGGAAGGAATGAGATATACCGAAGTACGGCCAGAATTCATAGCTAGGTATAAAGAACTATCCGGCTCTCAGCAAGAAGCCATTGACGACGCTATCGACGAGCTTGTTATCAAGGAAGACCAACCGAAAAGTTCTCATCATCTTCAGAGAGAACCGTATAAATGCTCATGGAGCTATCGGGTAACCTTGACGCTCCGGATAGTATACAGGATACACAAAGACAGGCTCATTCTCCTTTCATGCGGTACGCATAAACAGGCATATAGCGAAAGATTGTAACTTCTGAAGTCCAGCGTTCCTCGCTGATATTGGATGATCCGGTGCTTTTTTCGCGGGCTGTGCTTGGTTTTGATCCGTTTCCGTATCAGGAGAGGATTCTTCGGGACGGGTCTAAGAGGATTGTGGCTTGTATGGGGCGTCAGACGGGGAAGTCGAGTTGTATTGCTGCTAAGGCGGTTTGGCGTGCGGTGACTAGGGCGGGGACGGCGACGCTGATTGTTTCGGCTACGTTGAGGCAGTCGATGTTGACTATGGATAAGGTCATGGGGTTTGTCGATGGGTCTCCCCATTTGGGGAGGAGCGTTAACTATAGGAG
>JACQRY010000123.1 GCA_016206275.1 Nitrososphaerota archaeon | reverse complement strand
TCATAATAACCGGTCCGCCTGGAGTGGGGAAGTCGCTGTTGGTGCGAAGGTTTGCACGCGTCTCTGGTAGAGCCGTACAGGAGATCTTCTTTGACGATGTCATGAAGCCGCAGTACTTGGTCGGCTCCCATGACCCAGCGCTAGTCCTGAGGAGTGGCTATAGCTTAGAGACGTTCGAACCGGGGCCACTGGTGAGGTCTATGGTGGAAGGCGGCATTTTTTTGGCCCAAGAAATCAACCGGGCTTCTCCCACCGTTCAAAATAGTCTCCATGAACCTCTTGAGGAGCGAAGCTACTACTTACCTAGGGTCGGCAGAATAGTCGCGAAAGACGGATTCTCCTTCATAGCTACAGCTAACCCTGGTGAGTTAGCAGGCATCTACCGGTTGACAGAGGCACTCCGTGATAGGCTGAGAGTCACCGTAGAGCTGGGTTACCCCGATAGGGAGACTGAGTTGAAAATAATCAGAATGAATTCTCCCTCGAAGGGAATACCAGACAATGTGTATGACCAGATCTATGCCATAGTCCGCAGAACCCGCGATTTGAAGGATCGAATAAAGCGGCCAGCGTCCGTAAGAGTGGGGCCGGCTATAGCTAAGCTGGTTGCAAGACGCATCAGCAAGGGAGAAGAACCCATGGAGGCCCTTAGAACGGTAGCGCCAACAGTCTTAAGGTCGATAGAGATATTGGGCAATGAAGACAAAGAAACTCTAATCAAAGAACTAGTGGAGAACCTCTAATATGGCTCTCGACGAGCTCGATGTAGATACTTTCATTCGTAGATTTGCCCGGCTACTGGGAAGATCAAGAAAACTGTCCAATGAGCACAAGCATCGATTGAGGAGGATAATGGCTCTTAACTCACTGCTCCGAATGAAAAAACTCAAGGATGGGACATTGACGCTGAATGATTACCACGCCTACATCATGGCTACCGTGGCAGACCCGTCTTTGCCAGCTGAGGTTAGGCGAAAAATTAAGGATGTTGCGGTCGAAGTCTTCTTTCCAGACGACGAACCGGTCTTCCGTGAAGATCGGGATATGGAAAAGTTAATCGCCAATCTGATGGCTGGGAATGAACTCGATTTTGAGAAGCTCTTCAAGCATTATCTAGATGGTTCCCTGAACAAAGCTATGGACTACCTCTATGAATTGATGCAGCGGGAAGGTATTGGCTACCCGGTTCGGAGGCAGTGGGGTAGGTGGGGACCTGATCGCTTGGTGAAGCTGGCGCTGTTTCACTCGCTTTACGGTAGCCCCGGGTCGTCTGCCGCGTCTGAGCTAGCTAGAAAACTATTGAAGAACCTCAACGATGCTGCAGGCAATCTGCATCGGAAAAGGACTGTCCGCTACGGTCTCGATGAAGGCGAGATCAAGAGACCCTTCTCTTTAGGTGATGACATAGATTCGATAGACTTTGAGGAGACAGTGGAGAGCATAGTTGGCAGCGGTAAGCAACTGGAGCAGGTTACTGGGGACGACATAGTGGTAAAAGACCAAATTAAGGAAGATACCACAGTGGTGTTTCTTCACGATATCAGTATCAGCATGCGAGAATACCTTATTGAAATGATCCCGTGTTTTGTGACAACGTACTACGCTTTTAGACGGGCTAGAAAGGGTTTCACAGTCTTCACTGGAGATGCTTACCCAATAAAATCTGTCTTAGAGGAGCGAGAGGATGATCATATCATTGAGCAATACTACAGGTTCATCGGTCTTTCCCTTCAGAGGCGTCTTCAACGTGGCTCCATGGGGAACGCCAGCTTCAAATGGGCAGAGTCCGAGCTAGAGAAGGCCCCGAGCGGAAGGAAGATCGTCTTCCTCTTCAGTGACTGCGACTTCAATGCTTATGGAAGTCCGCTTAACATCATAAGGAGGATGACGGAGAGGAATGCGGAAGTCGTAGTAGTACATCCGCATCGCGAGGAAAACATATACGGATACTACGGCTTCTCGGATATTCGCACCTTCGAGAAAGCTGGCTGTCAAACCCTAGGTACAGCCAACTACCAACAGTATATAGCTGCACTAGAAGAAATACTATAGCCAGACCCAGCTGCAGAGTTTTGGCGGTGCAGTACAAGCCGTAGGACGATATGCGTAGCAGGATCGAAAGGTCTCAGAGAACAGTTATCCCAGGATGATGGGAAGGGTATCGATGTAGTGGCTGAGCACCGTTACTGGTAATGGCAAAAGTGTCACCGATCCTTACCCCTCTACGCCAATCCTCGGTCGTCACCATAACTTCGATTGTCGGGCAGACGTTTTCAACCAAGACAAATGACTCAGCGCCATATTCGACACCAGCCCTAGATGGTGGAAGCGGCCCGTCGCGGGGAAGGACACCGTGCATCCAGTGAAGCCCGCCTGCTCTCTGAATATACCCGCGCTCTTGGATGTAGGAAAACGCTTCAACGATCTTCGAGCTATGCACCCCGGGGCGCAGAACTTGCTCAACCCTTCTCCAAGTCTCCTCTGCAACTTCATACATCTCCTTATACTCGTTGTTAGGTTCCCCGTAGGTCCAAGTCCTCTGGGCCTGAGCTTCATAGCCTTGATAGTAGGGGCTAATTTCAGTTATCACTATGTCTCCTTGGTGGAGTGTTCGGTTAAGCGGTCTGAATCTAGGTGACGCGTCCTGAGGCTTTGACATTGGTTGAGATATGAGGGAGCAGTACCCGAACTCTCCTCCGTTTTCAAATGCGGCTGCAGCGTAGGCTGAGAAAAGGTGTCCTTCACTCATCCCCAGCTTAACCCGGGTCATCATATACTCATGGGCCAAATCCCCCAGCTCCGTGACCTTCTGCAGCACCTCAAGTTCTTCACGGCTCTTAACCCACCTTAACTTCCAGAATTCATTTGTCACGAACTTGAAAGTAGCCTGAGAGAACTCATTACGTAGCTTCACCATATGATTATGAGGAATCGAATACTGTCCATCTGGTTCAACTATCCCGATAACGCTTTTCTCAAGATGTAGTTCTTTTAGACGCTCAACCACCGTCTCAACTGGATTACCGAACCTTATGTCCGCCAGAACGCTTCGCGCAATCTTATCGCGGCTTGTGAGCAGTATCGCTAAAGTAGGTTCACCATCAGCAGGGAAGATGCAGTAAACCATGTAGTCGTGACTTCCCATGGTGTTCGTCAGCCACCTGAAGTTCGAATAACAGCGTTGAAACGCCGAGTCTCCGCCACTCACAAGAAGACAGTCAAGACCGTTATCCTTCATGAAATTGCGGATACGGGCATAACGATCCCGATACTCAGCTTCGGAGAAACGGGGATACGGAAAATCTTGTTTGTCCACAGGATAGTTATAACGTATGACCATGGAAGCTAACCTTCTCAAGTGAGTCAGTTTGATTATCTATTAGACCTTAGAATGAAGCTTGTTCCACTCTTTTGCACTTAGAGACTCCCCCGTTAGTTCACCCGGCCCAAGCGACGCCAAATAGACGGCCAAGTCTTTGACATACTCAGGTTCATGTATTTCACCCACTTCAGCTAGGTGTTTTTTGAAGTCTTCAGGAGACCAAGAGTCTTGAAACCTAGTTCTAATGAAGCCTGGTTTCAATGCGTTTACGTTTATCCCGGTTCCCTTCAGCTGAACTGACAAAACATGGCTGAAACCTTCAATAGCGAACTTCGAGACATTGTAGGGGAGGCTACGTACGTTTCCGCGGGGCCTTTTTTCACCGGCCCCCGAAGAGATGTTGATGATGTTTCCTGCCTTCTGTCTGAGCATATAGGGTACCACCGCCTTTGAGAATAGGAACGCGCCTTTGACATTCACCTGCATCGTGCTGTCCCACTCTGACTCCTCGATCTCTAGTAGGGGTTTCTGTGGACCCGGTACGCCAGCATTATTTACAAGTACGTCTATTCGTCCAAATGCCTTTAGGGCGGAATCAACAACCTTTGCAATATCCCTACTCTTGGTGATATCACTTGGTACAGCGATAACTGATCCTCCTGAGGCCTTAATCTCCCCAGCTACTCCTTCAAGTTCAGAAGTTGTCCGTGAAGTTATTACAACCCTAGCTCCTTCAGAGGCATAAGCCTTCGCGATGGCCCGACCGATTCCGCGACCGCTTCCAGTTATGATTGCAACCCTTTCTTTCAAACTCAACTTCTCTACCACCCTTGTGCTTAACGGGCTCTGTTAACTTATCGGTTGAACGAATGTGCAGTCATAATGTTATAGCCAAACGTCGGCTTAACTATGTTTAGGTGCTAATGGCTCAGACACTCCGATCAGGTTGTCGCGTGTAACCAGTTTGGCCAGTTCCTTCTCAGACATCTTCTTAGAGCCTTTAGGTCTGAGGGGCAGTACCATGTAGCGTATGTCAGCCGTGCTATCATACACTCTGACTTGCGCATCGTCATGCAGCTTCATTCCGTTTTCAACAAGAAGCTTCCTCGGATTGCTGATCACCTTCTCTTTGTAGCTGTCACTAGTATACCACTCTGGAGGCTCACCTATCATCCCCCTTGGATAACAAGAGCATAGGGTGCAGACAATAAGATTCTTCACCTTCTCAGTATTTTCTAGAACTTCTAGGCGTGTGACCCTCCAAGTGTCAATGGTCTCACCGCTCCCAGGCACCAAGAGATTAGAGTCCCATTCCATGACAGCCTTCTTCGGATCTTTGATGAGCCTAGCCTTGAATTGAGGGTCAACCCATGCTCTCGCAACTATTCGTGCTCCCGTCATAGGGGTTCGTGCTCTTACCTGCTCGTACTTCTTATCGATAGTCTTAGTGTCGACAACACCCTTTTCCACCAGCAGATTGGTCAAAGCCATGACTCCAAGCTCGAAAGGTTTCACCTTCTTCTCAGCCTTAGATTGCTGTTTCTTGACCTCCACATTCTTACGGGCAATCTCGTCTTTAGTAATCACCTTCTTGTCTTGAAGCACATGAGTGAGAATCAAGAGACGCTTCTCATAGTAGTGAAGACCCTTTGTCAATCCCTTAGCCTTCAACTCGTCTCCTTTCAGACGACCGTCTTCAACAACCGTTACTCCTTTGTCACTAAGAGTTTCACCCAATGCGATAAGTTTGAGAACAGGCTTCGGAAGCCTAGGCTCTATCTC
>JACQRY010000128.1 GCA_016206275.1 Nitrososphaerota archaeon | reverse complement strand
TCATTATTCTCCAAAAAGCTCCCGGGGTTGAGACTTAACGCCCTTGCCCGGGTAATGGTCTGAGAGTCGATAAGTGCGCCTGCAACACCAGTAGGTCCGTCTATCCCATCAGTACCCATAGATACAGCCGCAAACATCTCAACATTAGTCATGCTTAGAGCTGCACTCAGCATCAATTCTTGGTTTCGGCCTCCTACCCCCTTCCCGACAACTTTCACAACCGTTTCACCACCAGCAATGAGGGCAGCAGGCCTCTTTATCGGGTTGCCTGAAGCATCTGCCTCCTTCGCGATAGAAGCGAGCAGAATACCCGCGTGACTAGCTTCTCCCTGTAACCTGCTTGTTAGGATAAGCGTGTTGAAGCCTTTTTCTTCTAATGCTTCCCTAGCTGCGGAGCAAGCAGTCAGATTGTTCCCTATGATCAAGGTTGTAACTCTCTTGAACACAGCGTCTCCCTTCTTCGGCGTCTCCGATATTTCTCCCTTCAACCCTTTGGACAAAACATTTCTAACCCTTTCAGGAACCTTTTGCCAAACATTATGCCTCTTGAGTACTCCAATTGCATCTTGGAAAGTAGTGCTGTCAGGCGCGCAGGGGCCTGAGGCAATCGTGTCCAAGGCATCTCCTACTACGTCTGAAATTGTTAGAACCAGAGTCTCCGCGTGGTGAGCGGCAACAGCCAGCCTGCCGCCTTTCACTGCTGAAAGATGTTTACGTACGGCGTTCAATTCATTTATGGTAGCGCCAGAGTCGAGAAGCATCTGAGTGACAACTCCCTTGTCTTCAAGAGTAACTCCCTCAGCGGGCATGGGCATCAGGGCTGAGCCTCCTCCAGAGATAAGACAGATTACAAGATCCTTGCTTGACAAGCCCTTTAGCAACGCTAGCATTCGCTCCACTCCTCTTACACCATTTTCACTGGGAATAGGGTGATCTGCCTCGGAAACCTTGATCTTCCTGAGGGATCTCGGAAGGCTAACTCCCCGCGGAATGTTCACTGCTCCTGCTTCAATTCTGTTTCCGAGAATATCCTCTAAGGCTAAGGCCATCCCTGCAGCTGCCTTGCCTCCGCCAACCACAGTGATCTTTCTATTTTTCAAGCTAAAACTCTTTTTGCCAGCTTTCAGATATCCATCCTCGAGCTTGATACTACTTTTCACTAGGGAGTAAGGATCAACCGTTGAGAGAACATGCTCCAGAACATCGATAAGAAGTCGTCTACTGGATTCTTCTAGGCCTGAGGCTTTGGAGAGTAAATCTGCCTTATTCTTGATCTTTAGGGGCAAGTGGTGTCCCAAGCCCTAGTAAAGGCCTATACATAATTAATGCCTATGAACATGCAGTGAAAACGTTAGAACATTTTCACAGATGATAGGGGCCTTATCTTCTCAACTTCAGGATTAACCCAGCTGGGCGGACGCTCCCCTTTTAGCGCCGCAAGAAGGTTCTTTGCGGCTAGCTCGGCCATAGCTGAACGGGCTTGCTTGCTAGCACTGGCGAGATGAGGTGTTAACACTACGTTTCTGAAGCCTAGCAATGGATGATCCTTCGGGATAGGCTCCTTCTGGAAGACATCTAGACCAGCGCCTGCAATCCATCCATCTCTTAGAGCTTTTGCCAGAGCCTGTTCGTCGACCACTGCGCCTCTAGCGGTGTTTATCAGGAACGCTGTCTTTTTCATGAGTCTCAGCTTTTCCTCATTGATCATCCCCGTGGTTTCTTTAGCTGCGGGAACATGTATGGTGACAAAATCGCTTTCAGCTAGAAGCTTCTCGATTGGAGTATACTCGACACCCATCTCCCGTTCCGTATCAGGAGGAGATCTGAAAACATCGTAGTAAAGGCACCGCATATTGAAGCCCCTGGCTCGTTGAGCAACAGCTTTTCCAATTCTACCCATGCCGAGTATTCCAAGAGTCTTGCCGTGAACATCTTCTCCCAGCATCGTCATAGGTCCCCAAGCCATATTCCATTTGCCACCGCGCACATAGGCATCACCCTCAGCCACACGCCGAGCAACAGCAAGAATAAGGGCCCACGCAAAATCCGCAGTAGCCTCGGTCAAAACCGCCGGCGTGTAGCCAACGTAAACACCCCTCTTAGTCGCCTCAGCTACATCAACATGTTCAAAACCCACGCTCAACGAACTCACAACCCTCAAAGTTGGCGCAGCGTCCAACAACTCAGCATCTATTTTGTCGGTGAGCAGGCAAAGCAAAGCATCCTTGCCTTTGACATTGCGAAGCAACTCCTCGCGTCTAGGAGGACCCTCCTCCTGATGAACAAGCAGCTGACAATATTGAGACAACATTTCTAGGCCGGGAGACGGGAGCTTTCTTGTAACATATACACTAGGTCTACTCATGGTGAACCAGCCGTATGCAGCGAAATAGCCTAAGATTTATGCGTTCATGCCCCTGAGACCGTCTACGGCAGCAGCCGTATGAAGTCTGTCATGCTCTGGATAGTCGCATCAGCCTGAATATTAGTCGATAAAGGTTTGTCCCTGACCTCAAAATACTGGGATGTTTTCACTAAAACAGCGCCCAAACCCAAACTTTTGGCGCCGCCTATATCTTCGAGAGGGTCATTACCAACCATCACCGCTTCGGCGGGCTCTGCAGCCAGAGCTTGTAGAGCAGCCTCGAACATCTTGGGATGAGGCTTCCGGTATCCTACCTCATCCGATATCACAATCGTTTGAAAATAGCCATCGATACCGAGGCGCTGCATCACTTTGTGCACCACCGGAGCATAAGTGAAGTTAGTGACAACACCGAGCCTAAACCGGGT
>JACQRY010000129.1 GCA_016206275.1 Nitrososphaerota archaeon | reverse complement strand
GAGACGTCAACCGTATCAGTGATATGTTCGTTTGCATCGAATTTTTCTCCATAGTTAGGGCAGTGGCGACTTATTGAACGCGCAATCTCAAGGTTAGGCTTCTTCATGGTTTCAACCACCTTGTTCTTGGCGTCTTCAAGCTCTTCCAGAGTCAGACCGTACTCTTTGAGTTTCTCAACATAGTCTGAGTCAGCTAGGCAGGACAGGTAAGAAGTGATAGGGGCCAAATCACCGAATGGTCTGCTAATCATGATGCTCATCCCTGTCTGAAGGTTACGGTGAAAAGTGGGCAGCTCATGACTAGCTTCGCCTGAAACAGTAGCGCCGATAAGGAGAGTACCTTTTCCCGTTTTTTCGGCGGGCCTGAAGCTTAAGCCGTATCTACCGCAATAGGTCTTCATATGGCTCTCAATTTGGTGATACAACTCATCGTTGGGTGCATCTATAACCGGAAAGACTGAAAGTTTCTCTTCCGCCCCCAACGCTATGAGATCATTGAGAGAGTTTGAGAGACCCACGAAGGCCTGAGCCTCAGACCCGGGATCATCAGTCGGGTCAATTACTTGTATAGTATCATTGTTGGCAAGAGCCCACCCGTCACTCTCCCCTTCGGAACCATCCTTGCTCACAAAGTCAAATAGAGTAAACTCCGCTTCGGGATAAGCAGTTAGGATCGAATGCCCTTTTCCAACAGTGAACCTGATTCCTGCCTCCCCTATTCGGCTGTAAACAGACCGCAGAATACTTGCAAAACTTTCAGGTGTCTCAGCGTTCCTCTGATAGACTTGGACTAGGCTGATCGCCCTACTGGGCTTGATCCTCCTTAAATCATCAGCATCTACCTTAGGATCTTTTGGATTGTAGACTCTTCTCTCAAACTCTATTCCACCCCTGGGACGCGGAAATATGTCGGCATCTTCTCGAGACGTTAAGGTTACTCCCCATTGCTCCAATTGGGGTCGTAGATTTTTCAGAGCAGGGTAAACCACTGTGGTCAGGTCTACTTTTACTGCGCACCCAGCTACCCAGCGGAGAGGATCTAACCCCATCGCTTTGTACCGTGTAACTCTCTCCCAGAAGTCTTCTACCATTGAGATAGCCTCCTATTTCTCCAGTGTGGCGTTAATAACGGCGTTATAGGAGTATTTGAGCATGACGGTCACTCAGGTTGTTTGAGAGGCCCCGTTTCTAGATAGCTTTCTCCATGTGTATGCGATGCTCTTGGGGTGGGATGCTTTTACTTCGTCAAGTCTGCCTATGGATGTGTTTCTGGGTTTCTTGAATATTGCTTCTGGATTTGTTGTTGCCTGTCTTGCTATGTGATTGAGGGCTTCTGCGTATCTGTCTAGTTCTTCTACCGATTCGGTTTCTGTGGGCTCTATCATTAACGCTTCTTCGACGATGAGGGGGAAGTATGTTGTGGAAGCATGTAGCCCTTCGTCTAGAATGCTCTTTGCTATGTCCATGGCGCTAACACCTGTCTTCTTCTTCAATGGTGTGACGCTTACGGTGAACTCGTGTTTTCTCGGCGTGTTCTTGGAGAAGGGGAGATGGTAGCTGGAGGTATCTAGTTGTCTGAGGACATAGTTGGCTGCCAAAGTAGCTTGCTCGGATACTTGTCTTAAGCCTGTTTTGCCCATCAGCATGATATAGATGTAGGCCCTTAGGAGAACACCGATGTTCCCGTAGAAAGATCTTGCCATTCCAATTGTACGAGGGGCACCATAGTCGAGCAGGTATTCGGATCCGTCGAAGCTGATTAGCGGTACTGGTAGGTAGTCTCGGAGCTGTTTCTTTACTCCGAGGGGTCCGGCGCCTGGCCCTCCGCCTCCGTGTGGAGTGGCGAAGGTTTTGTGGAGATTCATGTGAACTATGTCGAACCCCATGTCTCCTGGCCGGGCTCTTCCTAGGAGCGCGTTCATGTTGGCTCCGTCGTAATACATCAGTCCTCCTGCTTCATGGATTAGGGCTGATACTTCGCGAATATTTTTCTCGAAGAGCCCTAGGGTGTTTGGGACGGTTAACATCATTCCAACTGTTTTTTTGGATGCTACAGCTTTGATAGCCTCGACGTTCACCAAGCCGTCTTTGTCGCTGGGTATTTTGACTACTTTGAATCCCGCTAACGCTGCGCTGGCCGGATTGGTTCCATGGGCTGAGTCTGGTACCAGCATTTCATCTCTGGTCTTAAGTTCTCCCTGATCTTCTATCAATTTCCGCATGATTAATGCGCCTAGAAATTCTGCGTGCGCGCCGGCTGCGCCCAGCAGTGATACTTGGTCTGTGCCTGTGATCTCTGTGAGCATTTGTGATAGGGTGTATAGGATTTCGAGTGTGCCTTGGACGGATTCTGCTGGTTGATATGGGTGCAGTCTTCTGAGACATGGGTTTGCGGCGAGTCTCTGAGAGATCTTTGGGTTGTATTTCATGGTGCAGCTGCCTAGTGGATAGGGACCGCAGTCAACGCCGTAGTTCATCTGGGATAGGTGAATGAAGTGGCGGATCACCTGGGGTTCCGACAGGGATGGAAGAGGGATGTTTTCGCGCCTCAGATCTTTAGGAATGGGGTTCTCTATGTTTCCTTTTTGGCTGTAAGGTGATGCGAGGCCTCTTCTACCTTGCTTGCTGAGCTCTATGAGGAGAGGCTCATCCCAAACCGCTTGCCTGAACATTCTTATTTCATCTCCAAGACTTTTCGTATTGAATTGCAGAGTTTTTCAATGTCCTCATCGGTGTGCATCTCTGTGACTGAGAAGAGCAAGCAGTCTTTCAGATCCTCAAAGAATGATCCAAGGGGTAGCCCTCCTAGAATTCCGTGTTCCAATAGCTTCTGGGGCAGTTGCTCAGCCTTGGTCTTGCCGTCTTCAATGGAGACTGTGAAATCCTTGAAGAAGGGACCGGTAAACCTTGGGCTCTTCACTCCGTCTATTTTGGACAACCTGTTAGCTGCAAGATGGGAGTTTGATATGCAGGCCTCACCCACGTCTCTGAGCCCTTCCGGACCGGCAAGGGATAGGTAGGCTGCCGCAGCAACAGCCAGAAGCGCCTCATTGGTGCAGATGTTTGATGTAGCAGATTCACGGCGGATATGTTGTTCGCGGGTTTGAAGAATCATGGTGTAACCGCGTCTATTGTCTTCTTTGGAGTTTGTTGCGCCGATGATTCTGCCTGGCATTTGTCTTAGAAACGCAGGGTCGTCTTTGGCAGCGAAGATTCCTAGGAGGGGTCCACCGAAGTTCGGTGATAATCCTAGGGGCTGGCCTTCCCCTACAACTATGTCTGCCCCATAGTCGCCAGGCGGCTTGAGGGAGCCGAGGCTTATGGGGTCTACTCCAACTATGATTAGAGCTCCGTGTCTGTGGGCTTCTTCTGCAACAGTTCGTAATTGAGTTTCAATGACGCCGAAGAAGTTCGGGTTCTCAACGTATATCGCAGCGGTTTCGTTGTCTATGTTTTGGGTTAGTTTGGATAGTTCTATGTTTCCACGCTCTTCGTCGAAGCTTATTGTCTTGACGTCTGCTTCAATCGGATAGCAGTACGTTTGGATGGTGCCTAGTCTATCGGGTCCTATGCTTTTGGCTGAAACGATTTTTCTGCGTTTAGTTATTCGCATCGCCATGCGGGCTGCTTCGCCTGCAGCTGTAGCCCAGTCGTACATGGAGCTGTTGGCGACTTGCATTCCTGTGAGATCGCAGATTAGGCTTTGATACTCGAATAGAGCTTGGAGCATGCCTTGACTGATCTCTGGTTGATACGGTGTGTATGACGTGTAGAACTCGGAGCGGGATATTATCTCGTCAACGGCTGCTGGGACATGGTGGAGCCAGGCTCCTCCGCCTAAGAAACACAAGTATTCTGGGGGCACCATGTTTTTCTTCAATAGGGATTCGACGTGCCGTTCAATTTCTGCCTCGCTAAGGGCGTCGGGCAGATTGAGTTCTCTGGTAAGCCTGATGTCTTTCGGTATGTCTTCAAAAAGAGTTTCAATGGAGGGGACGCCGATCTTCTGCAGCATTTTCTTGGTGGTTTGCTCGTCACTGTTGGGGAGGAAGGGATGAGCTTTCTGCAAATGTTTCACTCTTATCGGCTTCATTGATGCTGTTAAAAATACCTACTGTGGTGAATAACAGGAATGCTTTAAGAATCCCGACAGTTAGGGTGCTCGGCGACTAGTTTGACGAGAGCGCTACTAATCTTATCGCTGCTTCTGCTATCCGTCGCCCCACTGCTCCAGAGTCCTATCTTCGCCCAAGGAACTCTGAAGGCTTCTTTCGCGCATGAAATCTTGGTTCATGAGCACGGGTTTATCAGGATCACAGAGCAAGTCTCCCTTACTAATCAGAGTCCTAGTTCTACATCTGTAGCGTCCTTTGAGCTACATTATCCTAAGACAGTCAGCCAAAGCATTCAGACTTACTCATCTGACTCAGGCATAGACTCCATTAGAATTCAGGATGAGACAGATTTCGCTAGAATCATAGTCACTCCGTCAGGGAACTTCGCTCTCCAACCGGGCGAGACCCAAACTTATCAAGTCACTCTCCTGCTCACAGATATGATCAGCGAGCGGATTAAGGACGAGTTCTTCTTCACGCTTCCTCTTGCACCCAATATCAATCCGCCAGTTGAGAATGTATCGACACGCATTGTCCTTCCTGATAGAAGCAGTATTATTGAGCAGCCTAGTGGCTTCAGCCTTCTGAACGGTTCCAGACAGGTGTGGGAAGGTTTCTCTCAGCCTACTTTAAAGG
>JACQRY010000121.1 GCA_016206275.1 Nitrososphaerota archaeon | reverse complement strand
GGTGCTTGAGCAACCTCTCCAGGAAGGACCTGTGCAGACTTAGTCTGAGATGACACAGCTTCAGGTGATGGCTTTACTAGCCAGATTGCAGCTCCACCTATAGACCCGCCAACAAGTACGCCTATAAGTAGGGCGATCAGTGCTGTCTTGCCGATTAACCTTTTACTCGATTCTGATGACATATGATCATCGGGAATGCAAGGGTAGTTCTGCTAATTATAATCCGTAGACGTTTCCAAAGATCTTGGAAACGTCAAGCATTTTATTAATTCTTCACGCGTCATCTCAAGTGGCGACGTTAGTGCCCAGTATATTGAGCGAACTGAAAACTGCCTTTAGCGTGATGAGATCCAAGAGTAGACTGTTCCTAGTTCTAATTTTCGCGTTGATTGGCGCTAGTCTACTTATCAATATATTGGTTCTTTCCGCTGTAACAGGTAGACTTCCCGCCTACCTTATGCTAAATGATGGCACCCTTGGACTTCAGGCAAGCCTTGACGATCCTGTGGATCAGTTTCTAGAGGAGGCATTTCCGCTTTATAATCAGCCCTTTGCAGCGATAATGTTTCCTAGAGAGTTCACTCTTATCGATGAATTTGGGTACAAAGAAAATGTAATTGTTTCACAGCCGCTCTTTCTGAACATACACTATTTTGCAGACTTTACACCTTTTGCGGTTCTGATAAGCTCCTATACAGTTCTAACTCGATATTATTTTTCAAGATCGACGGCAGGCCCCGCAAGTAAGACATCCGGGAAGAAGGCTGGTACGATTGTAGGCGGACTCTCAACAGCTGCACCGAGCGTGGGTTCAGGTACAGGTACTGCTATGACCGCTCTAGCTGCAGGCGTCTGCTGTGGTAGCTTTGCAGTAGAAAGCAGCATTTATGTTCTTGGCTTTGCCATAGGCGCTACTGGGTTCATCTTCTTATCCAGAATCTTCCTCGCGGTTATGGCTGGTTTTCTCATCCTAGGAATCTTTAGGACATCGAGAAAAATCAATAGCAAATGCCCTCTTCCCGCTAGAAGCAGCGGAATAGTCCATCAAAGGAGGTTCTGGTGAGTGATACAGTACGTTTTACCACTGATCAACAGTTTGATTATTGCTTTTGGAGGCTCAGCTGCCTTCGTCTGCTTTAAAGGCTACAAGCAGAACCGCAGCTTTTCTATGCTTTGTCTTACCATAGGTTTCTCGCTGATCGTCGCAGGTCCTGTGTTAGGAATGGTCTTGCTGGCCTTTTCTGGGCTAGGCTTCTGGGAGATTCAATCTATAGAGTCGGCGTTGATAGCCTTCGGTTTTGTCTATATAGTCCATTCAATCTACACCAGAAGGGGGTAGGTCGGAGCTGGCCCACCCTCGTCTAATGGCGATTTCATGTGTGGGTTCGTGTGGATGAGGAGGAGACTAAGAGTAAGATGATGAAGGCTTTTAGTAACGTTAGCCTTAGGCATATTCTAGTCTCCTGCTTCGATAGTCCTAAAGCGGCATCGACCTTTGCAGTGGAATTGGACATCCCGTTGAGCACTGCATATAATTATGTTCACGAGCTGATGGAAGCGGGGCTCCTAGCTGTTGAACGATCAGTGATAACAGAGGAGGGAAAGCGTTATGCGATGTACAGAAGCGTGGCGCGAGAAATCAGGTTCGCCGTCTCGTCTAACGGGACGACAGTAGAGGTCTTTCCGAATGAAGAGGTTACAACAAGGTTCTACAGGCTCTGGTCTTCCCTTAAGATGGTGAAGTAATGCCCCTCTTCCACCCTACTCTGGTTATTGCTAGGTTACTCGTTGTAGCGTTGGGAGCAATAATAATCTACCTGACCTTCAAGAGCCACCGACAGAACCATAGCAATGGTATGCTATTGCTCTCGATAGGATTTGCGTTGATAACCGTTGGAGCGGTCGTCGAGGGTGTTCTTTTTGAATTTTTAGCTTTCGACATCTTCTGGGCTCACACGGTAGAGTCGATAATGACAGCCTCGGGCTTTGCCGTTATAATATATTCTATATACGGAACCAAATCCTAGAATTACATGTGAGGACCGATTGATTTATGTCGGCTATGCTGTGGAACTTATGCATAAGCCGCGGCCGCGCGCGATCATACC
>JACQRY010000125.1 GCA_016206275.1 Nitrososphaerota archaeon | reverse complement strand
GTAAAGATCAGAGGAGCCTCGTAAAGGAGCTTGATGAAAAAGCCTTGACAGGCTGATAGTTAGGTTCAGGATTCTACTTCTTCTGAGGAGATAACAGAGATGGATGTCGTTTTGACATCGACACGTGAATCAAAAAATGGAGGTAGGGCTGCCTCCGTGTGAGTCGGAGAACAGCCCGTTGAAGCTTCGGAGCAACTATTAACCTATACGTTTCTGCAGTAGTTAGCCATATTAACTCGACTCCGATCTTTGTGAATGGAGACTACTTGCTCAAGCGCTTTGATCATGTATCCATTGCGGTTGACAATATCGAAGAAGGATACAACGTCTTTGTAAAAAGATTAGGAGCAAAAATCCTGCGAGAAAAAACCTTGAGCTATGATGGTGCCTTTTCATGGACAGAGCTGATGCTGGGAGGAGTGAAGATCGAGCTCATCCAGCCGGAAGGGGAAGGAAGCTTTGTCACGAAGTTTCTGGAGGATAGCGGAAGCAAGATGCATCACGTTACTTTCGAGGTTGATAGTATAGAGGAAGCAGTCAAGAACCTTGAATCCCAAGGCTTCAGGATAGTGGGTCGAAGCGATGAAGACCCTGAGTGGAAGATGGCGTTTATCCACCCTAAGAGCACTTATGGCGTGCTGATCCAGATCTTTGAACCCAAAGTCAAACGCTAAAATTATTATCACGCGTCGCGATAGATAACGCGTGTCGCACGGTGACCCCTAGTATGCCAGCTCGCGAGCAGGATGATGAATCCCTCAACAAGTCATTAGCTTGGGGACTTGAACGCATGGCCCAAGTGGGTTGTCCCATCAAATCACCGGTAGCCATCAAAATAGATCCATCTCTTAGGATCATGGGTTACGCCAAACATCAAGGCGATCAACATGTGATAATAGTAGCTTCTTGGGCTCTGGACTCGGAGATGCTTGGAGGATTGACCCTGCATGAACTGGCTCACATCTACCACACTGAGCGAAACTCGCCCTCGCATAAGTCAGACCTCATCCAAGAGGTTATTAGCGGGATGGCTGATCGGGAAGGACTGAGTGCGACTGAAATCGAGGTCTTGACAGACGCATTCAATAATCTTCAAAACATTCTGGTTGACGACATTGTGTTTGCGGCGATGCAGTCAGATCGCGAAATTAAGATGATTCAACGGTTCTTCGTCGACTGGGTTTCAGATCGGCCTACAGGAGATAACAGACAAGACGCAGCCCTTGTAGCCCGTAATGCATTTGCTATTGCCTCTCTGAAGAGGAGAGGATTATACGAACCTGTAGAGCACACTATGTCAGCTAAGAACCAGCAGTTCATAACACTGTACAATAAGGAAGCTGCAAGAGTATTCGAATCGATTGAGAACTTTTTGGAAGAATCTCCCACCAATCTAAGTGAAGAGGATTTTCGCGCAGCGCTCCAAAACTATCTGGAGCAGATACTGACTCTGATGCGTCAGGGCAGGAAGAGCTGGGAAGACTTACGTTAAAACCAGTTGAGGAGTCAAGGCTTAAATCAGCGCTTTAAGCGCTCAGCACTCTGACTACTTAATGCAGACCCCCGATCCTAGAAAGCACAGGAGCAGTAGGATAACCGTCGGCGTGGAGAGAGCTCCTCACAGAGCAATGCTTAGAGCCATAGGTTTGAAAGACGCAGATTTGAACCGACCCATCATAGGCATAGCCAACACATGGGCTGAAACACAACCCTGCAACTATCATCTCCGCCAATTAGCGGAGACCGTTAAGAAGGGCGTCCGGGATGCGGGTGGAACCCCATTAGAATTCAACACTGTTGCTGTAAATGACGCGATAGGTATGGGGCATGAAGGCATGAAGACCTCGCTGGTAAGCCGGGAGATCATAGCTGACTCTATGGAGCTGGCAGCCATAGCATACCAGTTCGACGCCCTCGTAACCCTAGGAGGATGCGACAAGACCCAGCCCGCCTCCGTCATGGCCATGGCTCGTCTCAACATACCCAGCATCTACCTATACGGAGGAAGCACACCTCCAGGCCAATACCAGAATAGAAGTGTAACCATCCAAGATGTCTTCGAAGCGGTGGGAGCAGTAGCCCGGGGCAACATGACACTACAACAGCTCTACGACTTGGAATGCTCAGCCTGCCCCACCTACGGAGCCTGCGGAGGCATGTTCACAGCAAACACGATGGCCTCAGCCTTCGAAGCGATGGGGCTGACAGTCCACAACTGCGCTGCTCCAGTAGCCCCCAGCACCCAGAGGCAGCAGATCGCCTATGAAACTGGGAGAGCGGTCATGGGAATATTGGAACGTGGAGTAGCGCCTCGGAGCATAATTACTCGCGAAGCCTTCGAGAACGCTATAACTGTGGCAGCAGCCATGGGAGGATCCACAAATGTTGTCCTCCACCTTCTCGCCATAGCTCATGAGGCGCAAGTAAAACTGGTGCTTGAAGACTTTGACAAGGTAAGCCAACGCGTCCCCCATCTTGCCGATATGAAGCCTTCCGGTAACTACGTAATGTCCGACGTAGATAAAGCCGGCGGCGTTCCCGTAGTGATGAAGATGCTTCTTGATGCAGGTCTGTTACACGGGGAATGCTTTACTGTAACTGGAGAAACTATCCGTGAGAGGCTGTCCGAAGTAAACTTCCCTGAAGGCCAAGACGTGGTGCGCCCCATTGGAAGACCGTTCCACCCTTCAGGCGGATTCGCGATACTGAAAGGTAACCTTGCCCCCGAGGGCGGCGTGCTTAAGATCACCGGCACAGCCAAAGATTATCATAAAGGACTAGCCAAAGTCTTCGACTGTGAAGAAGATGCCTTTGCAGCGGTAAGTACAAAGCAGATAGAATTTGGCGATGTGGTAGTCGTACGTTATGAAGGGCCCAAAGGAGGCCCAGGGATGAGAGAGATGCTTGCTGTCACGGCAGCTATCGTGGGTCAAGGTCTCAAAGATAAAGTGGCTCTTCTTACAGACGGTCGTTTCTCTGGTGCAACCCATGGGTTGATGATCGGCCACATATCTCCTGAAGCCGCTGCCGACGGACCCATAGCTCTTCTGAAAGACGGTGACATGGT
>JACQRY010000124.1 GCA_016206275.1 Nitrososphaerota archaeon | reverse complement strand
ATCTAGAACTGTGCCTTCCTTGATCCTTCTGACTAGAAGCTCCTCCTGTGACATCGATAGACGATCAATGGTATGATGCTATAAGCCTTCGCCGGATCGCGTTCCTTAGCTCTTTCGCACGGCAAGCCGTTTCTTCGATTTCGCATTCCTACTCGATTCGCAAACCAATTCATCCTCCCATAGTCTTTCTTAAGTAGCGTTATCGCCTTCGAGATTCCCAGAATTGAACTTGACCACCTCGTTCCACAATATATTGCCTACCTTATCACAGAAGACGCCTATGAACTGACCAGTGAGCTTATTGATGAGCTTTGCCTTGTTTTCGTTGAAAGCCTCGTTGTGTTCTCTTGCCTGGTACCCTATGGGTTTGACTATGTCCTTGTAGAAATTCTTCTGACCGCTTATCATGTACCAGAATGCTTGCCCACTGACCTGATGTATTATGCCTCTCTTCAGGGTTGGTTTTGTTTTTCCATA
This sequence comes from Nitrososphaerota archaeon, assembly GCA_016206275.1. Lineage (GTDB taxonomy): Archaea > Thermoproteota > Nitrososphaeria > Nitrososphaerales > JACQRY01 > JACQRY01. Next base: position 3,679 of record JACQRY010000124.1, on the reverse strand, counting down.
ACAGATGCCGAGGTAGCACTTCGCATCTTTTCCGTGCTGCGATTGGTCAAGTACTCTTAGTGCGGTCTTGACATCGTTCTCCAGTGCATTCCACTGACTGCTATTCCCCCAGTTCTCCCCAGACTTGACACTGAACATGTAGTGAGTACCATCTTGGTCATACTCAAAGTCGATCCCGTGCGATGCCGACTTGTGAGCATTCAGAGTCTTCCTGGCCACAAATATAGCCAACCCTTCTAGAAAATGTCCAATGATCCCTTCTTCAGAAGAAGAGAGTTTGGCGTTCAAGAGAGACTCGATCAATTCTTGTGCAGTTTCGATACGCTTAGCCCTGAAGAGATACGGATTTTTCTTGCGTATTAGTCCTTTGAGGTCAGTCTTCTTTAAGCTTTCCAACCGACGTTCATGGAATTCTGGATAGATGTTCTTCTCAACGTACTTCCTGACGTCGTCAAGGTTTATTCGATTCAAACCGCTTCCACAAACTCGAAGCTCTCCGTGCCAGACTAGGCTCTCAGCGGCGTCTCCATGAAAGCTTCGAGTCTGTGCTGCTCGTTGGCTACACGCCTCAGAGCTAGCTGGTAGTACCGGTCATCCAGCTCAATTCCAATGAAATGTCGTCCTAGCCTCAGGCAAGCGATCGCTGTAGTTCCTGAGCCAACAAATGGGTCCAAAACTGTATCGCCTTCCGTAGTTAGGAGTTTGATGAACCATGTTGGCAAGGCCACTGGGAAAGCAGCACTATGACCTACGTTTGACGACTCAGTTGCGAGGTAAAGGACATTCCCAGGATAGACGAGTTTCTTTCCCACCCAGTTCGAAACATTCTTGCCAAATCCACTAAGTGTTCTCGACTCGTCCCTTCTTTTGTCTGTTTCACTTAGTCTAGCGAGTCGTTTTTCTGCCCACTTACCGATCGGCACTCGCACAGCATCCTGAAAAATCTTGAACTTCTTCGTCTTGGTGAACTGGTAACAATGTTCCCATAGGTCTCGGAATCGATTGGGCCACCTTCCTGGGTAAGTGTTCTTCTTGTGCCAGAGGTATTCCTCGGTCCAGAGCCAGCCCTGCTTCCTCATCGCCATTACAAGTTCATAGACATATGTCCCCCGTTCACCATTCACAGCTCGCTCCTTAATGTTCAGGATGAAGGAGCCATCAGGCTTAAGCACTCTTCTAAGTTGTTCGGAAATCGGCAAGAACCACTCCACATAGCGTTGCACTGGTATCCCACCGTAGGTCGCCTTCCTATTGTATGCGTAAGGTGGCGAAGTCACTATTAGGTCAATAGAACTGTTAGGCAATGTCTTGAGGACTTCAAGACAGTCCCTCTTGATTATCTTGTCAGTAACGTATTGCAGTTCCCTCAATGCCTTCCTCCATTACCTTCGTATCGTCCTAAGTTAAGAATTACTCATCTAACGGAACCAGAATCAAGAGACGAGGTCGCCAAGCTTTTAAGGGAACCTTTCTAGCTTAGCCAGCTAAGCCTCTTGAAAAACCGATTCTTCAACAGAGACATCGTATCCATAAAGGATCTCGACCGATACGACTTTGAAGGCCTCTTCGAAGCCACAGACAAGATCAGCAATCTGCCTCCAACAAGAAAACAGAAGCTGGCTGAAGGAAAAGTTCTCTCCATGCTCTTCTACGAGCCCAGCACCAGAACCATATTCAGCTTTGAAGCTGCCATGCTCGCCATCGGGGGATCATCCATCGGCTTCGCAGATCCTCATTCCGTCTCCGTGGAGAAGGGCGAAAGCCTAGCAGACACAGTAAGAATACTGGAAGGATACTCAGACATAATCATACTCCGCCACCCCAATGATGGAGCAGCCCGCTTCGCATCTGAAGTAGCCTCCAAACCAGTGATCAACGCTGGAAGCGGCACCGAAGAACATCCCACCCAAGCCATGCTGGACCTCTACACCATCATGAAGGAGAAAGGCAAGATAGACGGATTGAACATCGCAATAGTAGGGGACTTGAAGTATGGGCGCACAGTCTACTCCCTCCTCTACGCCCTAGCAAGATTTGAGCCCCAAGTGTTCCTAGTCTCTCCTCCTCAGCTCAGAATCAGGGATGAAGCCCTCTACGATCTTGAGAACAGGTTGAAGATCACTCAGCACCGCTCCATGGAGGAGGTCATTAGCGCTGCAGATGTCCTGTATGTGACTAGGATTCAGAGGGAACGTTTCCCCGACCCCCATGAGTACGAAAAGGTCAGAGGCAGCTATATCGTCGACAAGTCAACTCTGGAGAAAGCTAAGGAGAGTCTGATCGTCATGCATCCGCTGCCACGGGGAGGTGAAATCAAGACTGAAGTTGACTCCACTCCCCAAGCCAAATACTTTCAGCAGGCCCACTACGGCAAGGCGTTAAGAGCAGCGTTGATAGCCCTGCTCCTGAACGAAGAGATTAACGTCCGATCCTAATCGGTCAAGGAACTCTTAGGAGCATCCACTGGTGCTTCCACACACTGAGCACACGTAGCAGGCTCCGCTCCTCATCATCAATGAGCCACAGTCCTTGCAGGCAGGAGCATCAGACCTGACATCATATCGCCTTACCTCCAACGGCTTTTCCACTGAGAACACTTCAGGCTTGGACAATTGCTCCTCCCCGCTACCATTACTGTTCTGCGGCTCATTACCGTTAATCCCTATTTCAGCCAGGGCTTCCTTGGGAAGGAATTTGAGAGCCATCCATCTGAATATGTAGTCTGTGATCGATTTTGCAGACCTGATCTGGGGGTTATTGGTCCAACCTGAGGGCTCAAATCTAGTGTGGATGAACTTGTTTACCAAAACCTCTAGGGGCACACCGTACTGCAATGCTATGGAGACACCTGTGGCGAACGCGTCCATAAGTCCTGACAGTGTGCTACCCTGCTTCGACATGGTGATGAAGAGCTCGCCTGGCGTACCGTCCTTGTATAAGCCTACGGTTAGGTAGCCTTCCTGGTTTCCTATCTTGAACTTGTGGGTTATCGAAGTTCGTTCATCAGGCAGATGTCTACGAACAGGCTTGTAGGTTACTTTCTCTTCTCCTTCCTCTTTCGCTATTGTTGTGGTGAGGGGTTGAACCATCTTGCTTCCATCTCTGTACAAGGCTAGGGACTTGAGGCCTAGTCTCCATCCCTCCAAGTAGACTCTCTGCACATCTGTGATAGATGCCTCGTTAGGCATATTGATGGTTTTACTTATGGATCCTGATAGGAGGGGCTGGGCGGCAGCCATCATCTTGACGTGAGCCATGTATTCGATGTATCTTGTGCCCTTAGGGCCGCATTTGTTTGCGCAGTCGAAGACTGGGTAATGCTCCTTCTTAAGGTGCGGCGCACCTTCCACCGTCTGGGTTCCGCAGACATATTCATTCGCCTTCTCGATATCAGATTCAGAGAAGCTGAGTGATCTGAGCAGGTTGAAGGACGGTGAGCCATATTGAGCAGGGGAGAACCCCATCCTTTCCAAGGTCTCTTTGCCCAAGACATGAACTGTGAAGGCTTGTTGAATATCGAAGACCATGGGGAGAGCATCCTCAACCTTGCGTATCTCCTCATCGCTCAAGCCCTTCACCTTCAGTGAAACATCGTTTATGTGGGGAGCATCCTTCAGAGTGTTGGCCCCAATAACATGTTTCACAATTTCATCAATCTCCTGCTCGCTGTAGCTAAGGT
>JACQRY010000113.1 GCA_016206275.1 Nitrososphaerota archaeon | reverse complement strand
CTTCTTCTCTTTCACCTTCACCACGCAGTGCAACGTGTCTCCAGCTCTAACCGCGGAGACAAATCTTAGGTTGTTAACGCCTAGAAGCGCAATAAGGGTCTCTTCGCCTAGGCCAAGACGGAAGTGTAGCCCCGATGCTACTGCAAGGGTTAGGAGACCATGAGCGATCCTGGTCTTAAACACAGTTTTCCCTGCAAAGACACTATCTGTGTGAAGAGGATTATAATCTCCTGACAAACCTGCGAATAACGCTATGTCCGACTCGGTAATAGTTCGCCGAGCAGTTGTAAATATTTCGCCGACGTTAAATTCTTCAAAATATTTTCCCATCTCTTAGCCTCCAAAGCCTCCACAAGTCGTTCCCTGGTAATAAGGCTGAGACCAACCCAAACCCTCCTCCTACAAAACTATCCGCAACAAGATAGTTAGACGGGAAGTGGCGCCCTGGCCGGGAGTTTCACGACGCTTCATGCAGCGTTTTGAACCCGGGTCGCAGGAGTGACAGTCCCGCATACTAGGCCGAGCTATACTACCAGGGCACCAAAACAGTGCCGTCTATTGATCGACTAAAAACTTTTGCCTAAACATTAACACGGTGTTTTTCTTTAGAAGGATTAATTACAGTCCTTATTGGCTTGGGTCGCCGTGTGGGCCCGTAGCTCAGCCAGGTAGAGCACCGGTGAGGAGGCAGCGATGTTTTCCTCGGTGAAGCTTTTAACCCGGTGGTCCCGGGTCCGAATCCCGGCGGGCCCGCTCAGAATCTCTTCTAAATGTTGACGGCCGGCTCTTGACCAGCAGTTTTCGGAAAGCAGTCTGTTAGGCTTTTACCATTCGGTAAGGGATCGAACCCTTAGCGATTTGCTCAACTCTGAGTAGTGGAACAGTGTCTGTATGCCTAGGTCTGTAATCCCGTAGAAGATCCCTTCCTTCCAAGCCAGCTCCCGTATCAGTCCTGCGTTTTTCAGGTGCTGGAGGTCTTCTTTCAGCTCATCCCAAGTCAGGTTTGCCTTGTACATTATACGCGTCTTTCTAACTGGGCCAGACATCTTCAGCGCGTAGAGGATGTGGACATACCTCTCTAGTAGTGAACGTCTGACTGTTCGAAAAGCCTCGCGGCTACCCCCGATCAGGTATAGGCTTCGGTTGGAGTCGCCTGTCTCATTACTTCTGATGGGGTCAATCTCTTTGCCTTGTTTTGATACGTCTCTGGTTTGTATTTCTACCACTATTTAGCAAGGCTAAAATTGAAATATTTATGTTAACCGCCTTTTTGTAGCATAAAAAAGCTTAGTTCTTATCGGCTACAAGAGGAAGTTTGTAGCGGAGGAAAATATGCATGCCGCTCTCATCGCTCTGTTTCAAAGACTCAGGGTTCTTCAACGGGCAGGGGAACAGGTTCTCCCATCCGTCAAATCCTAAGATAGAACGCCGCGTCCGTCCTAGCCCACAGCATGGGGAAGGACTTGTCCCAAAGAATACGCCAGCAATAATCACTTTTATCAAATACCCATACTCCACCAACAAATCCTGCAGGACAAGATCCAAATGGATGCCGACTTAACCGTTAATCGAGCGCCACCAAATCATCTCCTTCAAGAGCGAGGAGCTAAGCCTAAGTTACATACATCTTCCCGTTCTACTGACTTTTGGGGAATTGGTTGAACCGCTGTCCTGAGCTGACAAAGTCCTCGAGGTTAAGCATCCCCCAGCCCTGCTGCACCGTCTCACCTCATCCGCATTTATATACCCCCTGAAAAGTTTTCACACCAGCGCAAGCACCAAACACCCTTAGAGTCAACAGAACCCACCTTCCCGAAACTTTTGTAGCTGGACACCGTGTTCTTTGCAATCCCAGACATCCGTTTATAATGCTCATACACATCCAACAACAACTCCCTGAGTGAAACAGGAATCTTGCCGAAATCAGCTGAAATTTTTTTCCCCGCAGACACAGGAGCTATACCTTTCTTAGTAACCAACCCCACCACCCCCCACCAGCTGCAAGCACCGACGGAGAAAAGATTCATCACCAGCACAACACTTCCTAATCACCATGACAACCCGCCACAGAAACCAGCAAATCGCTGATAACCGCGTCGAACTTTATCATCACTACCCAATGCTTCTTAAAACTCCCCCTAGATCAATTCTACACCGAAGCTTCCCCAGCAACAGACCCTGAAGATCCTCAATAAGGGAAGCTGCCTAACTTTTTCGTAGCCAAGCCTCCCTGCAAAGACCTTTAACCACAAAATCCATATCGTGCTTCTCATCCATCTATATATTGCCTATAGGCTTACACACTGTACACCCGCGTAAGCAACAGATACTCCACAAACCCCTATCGTTTACACTAATTCGAAAGGAAACGCATGAGCCAGTCTTGATACAACACAGTTCGAGTCACCGTAGCGACTCAACTATCTCCACTCTCAACGCTCCAAACGTCCTCTAGTTTTACTCTCAAACTAAAGCTCCACGACGCTGAGCCCGGCATCATCACGCTCTGCCTCCAAATGATCTCTTTCTAACCCGCGTTCAACCTGTAATGCCGGTATCAGAGCACCGCCGACCCTGCCGATAATCTTGAAGTCCACAATTCTCTTCCTTCTTCTCTTCACCATTATATTCATCTTCACATACCTCTTCTTGTCTCTTCTCCAATTTTCTTCGATCTCCACGCCCTTGGTTGTAACCCGCAAACCCAAAGAGTCAAAGACGACGGTGGGCTGTTGAACGGGATCGACTGGCCTCACATCAATAAGACTAGACTCACGTTCAATGAAAGGAAGCATCCTTCTCCTAATCTGAGTAAAGTGAATACCCATGACCACGCCAGTATACTTCGACAGTATTTTTACAATTTCCTCAATCACCCTATATGAAACATCGAAACCAGTCTTAACAAGAGCCAGAAACCTAAGATAAGAGTTCGGGTAATCAAACGGTCTACCAACCTTCTCCTTATTCATCAACTCTATCTCCTCAGCCCACCGTCCAGTAACACCCAGGTCTAATAGCACAGTTCCTTGTTCAACCGAGGGGTTGTCATAACTGTACCATGGCGGGCTATACCGTAACATAACGGAACATCACTGTCATCTTGAAAATAAGAAAGCAAGTACTTCGAGAATCTTGACAACATAGTGAATTTTGCTGCTACCCAGAGCATAGATTTTGGGTATATGCTTCGGCTCTAGGTCTTCCCCCCATGCTTCTGCTATAGGGCAGCCCTTCCGAAGCAATATATTCCATATTCCCTCCCTTATGTCCATGCCACAATTCGATCCTGACCCTGAAGCACGGTATTCGTCTCCTGAACAGTTCATGGAGAGCCAGAAGATCATATCTGCAGTCGAACTAGCACGACCCAACATATCCGTAATCGGAGTCGGCGGCGCAGGATGCAACATGGTATCCTGGATTAAGAGGCGCGGGATAGCCGGAGGCAAACTGATAGCCGCAAACACAGACGCTGCCCACCTCAGCATAACCCAAGCAGACCGCAGACTCCTCATCGGTGAAAAACTCACCAAGGGAAGAGGATGCGGAGGCTACCCTGAACGAGGCGAACAAGCAGCCATAGAGAGCCTCGATGAGCTCAAACACGAAATACAGGGATCCAACATAACCTTCGTATGCGCCGGTCTCGGAGGAGGAACAGGCACCGGTGCAGCAAAAATCCTTTCAGAAGAGTTCCGTAAGACGGGCGCTCTCGTAGTGGGAGTCGTCACCCTGCCCTTCTCAGTGGAGAAGTACAGGTATGAGATGGCGAAAGAAGCATTGAAGTCTCTGCGCAGCACCTGCGACACAGTAGTCGCCATAGACAACACCAAACT
>JACQRY010000119.1 GCA_016206275.1 Nitrososphaerota archaeon | reverse complement strand
GTAGCAGCCTCACCCCACGTGGAAAACAGAATCTGGCCTCCTGCTTTCTCCAGGTTCCTAGCGACTCTAATCATTCTACTTACATGGCCAAGACCTGTACCATATGCCGCGACGTAGATTTTAGGTCGCAACGTATTGGGCCTCATTCAGAGGCTCTTCCTTAACACTCGGCCACTTGGAGATTCTTCCTCAAAGGTCTCTGCCTGAAAACGATAGATCTTGGTGTTGTGATTCAGCCATTCGTTTGGAGGAGCACCAGCTTTTACGCATGTGTTGCTAAGGAAGTCTTCAGGATTCCAACTCATCTCCACTGCTATTTGCGGCAAGAGTAAGCCACTTCCTAGCTTCCATTCAAGTATCAAACCGTCTGTCCCTACATGGATCTGGGAAGGATAGTCACGAGGATCCCCTACCTTCAGAAGAGTTGGCGGCGTCAAAACGCTGACTTCAAACAATATGTGGGGTAACTCTTCTTTACTGACGGGGGGAAACCTCGGATCTCTGAGAGCTGAGCTAAGCGAAGCCTCCACAACACCTTGGATCAGAGGTTTGTCTGGCAGGGGGAACCCGATGCAGCCACGTAAGAGTTCACCTTCTCCGTGGGTCTTGTTGATGGTTACAAAGATTCCCCTCTTCTCATGTAATCTGGGGGGAACCGACTCTGGCTCTACAACGTGCTTTTTGCTCAGATATTCTGTCACGGTCTTTCGGGCCAATTTGACGAGCAGTTCCCCTTCTGAATCATTTAGAGACATGGGCCATGGCTCCACCTTTGTGGGATTGGGCTATTGAAATATTCTTACCCACCTTTCTTAAGCCTAGCCTCTACTCTTCTTGTCATAGAAGCGATTCGCCTCCAATGGCTGCCTTTCCAATACACCTTCATGCATGAGGCGCAGCGATAGAATTGTGTGTGCTGTTGGACGATGCTTTGGGGGATAATGCCGCTTAATGTCTTCTTAGTGCAAGTTTTGATTTCGCCGTTACATTTAGGGCATCTTGATTCCTTTGGATTAAGTGTAACTTCTCTTAGCCCCAGGGTGTTGAACAGTCTGATTAGGCGTTTTTCATCGCTGTCTTCAAGCAAGAATATTGAGGATACTCTTCTGCCGGAGGAGTAGTTATGCAGAGCTCGGTCAGCGGTCAAAAGGATACGTTTCTCTCTAAGACTCAGATCATGGAGGTGACGATCATCCACTTCTGGGAAGTAGATGACATCGAATCCAAGGATCCTTAGTTTCCTAGCTAAACTCCCCAGCATGCTATCAGCTATGAATCTGTTTTTCTTGTTTACCTTCAAATCTGTGGGTGGGGCTGCTTTTAAGCTTGGTTCAGTTGCGGTATTGCTATGTTCTTCTTTAGGGTTGGGCTTCTGCTTCTGATTCTTTTTCACGTCTAGCTCCAGCCGAACAGTCTTCGCAAATGTATCGGTCATCTATTTCAGTGAGGCCGTCAGACCATTGGTTGCAGGAGTCGCAGTAACCTGATATTTTGGTTGACCGTCTCTGAGTCTGCCAACTTCCGATGCGACGTTTCTCAGACAATAACTCCATCAATTCAGGGGTAACAGAGATAACGTCTGACATGGAGATTATTCCAACAAGTCTCTCCCTATGGGTGACGCCCAGTCTTTTTATGCCTAGCCTTCTTAAACTTCTTGCGGCATCTGAAACATCTTTGTCAGCCTGGATGGTGTGAATAGGCTGGGACATGATGTCCTTTGCTTTGACACTGCTGGGCTTCAGATCTTTGACGACGATTTTCTGAACGATGTCTCCGTCGGTCACTATTCCTACAGGTTTCTCGCCGTCAATGATGACGACGCTGCCTACTTTCGATTCCACCATTTTCTTGGCGATTTCAGCAACACTGTCTATTGGAGCGGCTGATATGACGGGTCCGTTCATGACTTCCCTTACGAGGATCTTGGTTCTTGCTGTCTCCAATGCTTTCCCGTCATTTGCGCTCGCTTCTCTACTCTTAATGCTTTTGCTTTCCTGATCCTTTTTGGATTATTCGGCCTCCGCCGGGAGGCATTGCTCTAAGAAAATCATCTATTGGAACCTTCTTCAATAATTTCGTTTCTTCACTATCCGCCAATGATATAAGCTGGGATTTGATGTGTTTCGCTGTGTCCGTAGCCTTCACACGATCGGCCGCCAAAACCACGTAGGCTGAACTCCACTGTTCTACAGCGCTGGGTGCCCCACCGAAGATCACCGGCTGTTCATCAAGAAAAGTAAATCCTATGGCAACAGCGATAGGAATACCTTTCAGGAAATGCTTCTCTCCCTCGATTGGAAAGCTTCCTTTGGGTAGGTACTGGCCGCTGGGCGCGGCTAGCTTGACTTGACCAGAGTTGACCCAATATGCGTCAGCAGAAGAAAATCCTGACGACCATGCGCGGCTGAAGCTTGCAGTAGCTTGAGCAGTCTCTTGTATGCTCTGGGAAATTGCATTGGAGCCGCCTTTCAAAACGAAGAAGGGCGAACCTACTATGTCTGTATGGAAGACTATGTCGAGAGACTCCAAATGCTTTCTTATTACAGCGGAATTAGATGCAGCGTCACGACCTCCCACCGCCAGCAAACCTTCAGAGGTCTTGAACCATCGGTACCGTTCAAACCAGTGTTTTGCACGGGGAGGAATCACCAGAGGCTCGGAGGAGCTCTCAGTCTTAGCACTAATCTTTGCTTGAAGCTCTTCTATTTGACGAAGAAGGTCTTTTTGAGCTGATTCAACAGTTATTGCCTTCTCCTCAAATCTTTTTGCTTCATCAAAAGCCATGGAGGCAAGCCGCTGCGGTGACAACCCTGACTCAACCTCCAACTGAAATCCTAATCCAAAAACCCTGCTCTTGCCACCCCCCACTTCGCGAAATTCAATTGCGCTGTCAAACGCTTCACCAATCAGTTCTGTGAGAGACGCTCCTGCCCTAGAGAACGCCAATCCCATTAGTTTCGACGCAAAAGCGCGTAACGCCTTGGCTTTTTGAAGCAACTCTTCACGGCTTTTAACTTGTGCTTCGCCAGAATGTTTGAGTTCCTCCAGTCTCCTACTTAGCTGTTCGTTGCCTTTTGTGTTTCTTAGGTGGAGAACTTCTTGAGTAAATGCTTGATCTAAGGCTTCGAGGAGGGATGCGACCTGCTTTGAATTCGTCTCTCTGACTTCTAGGAGGGGAAAAGGTGCGAAGCCTACTGTATTTCCGTTGTCCAGAATCAATATCGGTGTTGATGATGGGGTTGAAGCGAGCTCAAGGACTTGCTGGGTGGAAGTATATAGTTTTGAGATTTGGTCACCCGACAGTTGTTGACCAATGGCTTCCATGGGTATGGCTGAGCGGAGGATTATTTCGTGGACATATTTTCGCGGGAGAGAAAGGTTTCGACCCAGCCATCTTGCCACCTGAAGATTCGAAGCTTGCAAGGCGGTTAGATCTTTCAGCGTCAGGTCTTCAACGAATAGGCTTCTTGAGGGAGGAAGGGTGTAGGTTACTCCTGGAACGAGTTTTCGATGTCTTACTTTCAGAGTGTGAAGCAAAGCAATGATCTGCTGGCTACCATCTGTTAGAACGATATTGCCCTCACCAAAGAATTCGCCTATTAGGATCATGGTCTGATCGCCTGAAAGAATTATTTTTGCTATCCTTTCACCTTTTGGCTGTTCAAACCTCTCTATTCTGAGCCTTGTGATCCCTTTTCTAAGGCTTCTAAGGAAGACTGTCTGGTCCTCCTGCTCGAGCTCGAAGCGGGTCAGCCAGATGCCTCTTCCGGCCGAAATCGCCAGTTTTTCAGCAGGATTTACAGGATGCCAGAGACGTAGCAGCACTGTGTCGGCGTCAACAAAATAAACGTTATTAACGTAATAGTTGCGGAGTTTGTCCTCTAGGTCTTTGAGTATGCGTTTCAGTTCGATGTCCGCGAGCTCCATTGCTACTTGCTCCTGGTGGTGGCTATTAGTTTCTTGAAGCCTCTAGACATAGTTTTCTGGGTGAGGGCCATATCTGGGTTTACAGCGGGTCTTCTGTCAGGAGCATTGGGTTTCTTGGGACCTGGTCCTGAGGCGTACCGAGGCATCCTTGTTGCTGCCGTCCTGTATTCAATCTCATATTACTTGGTGAGATATGTGATTAGAGTGAAGGTACCGCAGGAACAGGCTTCGAAACTGTTTATGACAGGACTAGGCAGTTTCATCATGGTCTTTCTTTTCACTTGGATTCTCTACAACACTTTGGTGGGCCCCATTAGCCCCTAGCGCTCCGCTGTCAAAGAGCCCTAGCGCTTTTTTCCAAACTTCAAAATAGCCCTTGTCGAACTCATCGCTCCACATCGCTTTCTGTCTATTTCGAACAGTTTCTTTGAGCAGGTTTCTCTTTCCGGGGTCAGTCAGAGTTCCATTCATAGCGCTTTTGGCGCTTACAGAGTTTAGCAGGCCTTTGAGTGCATATCTTACTCCTAATGAATGTGGATCGTCTGGCCACCGCGACGATTCTCCTAACAATGTTTTCGCCTCAGACTGTTTGCCTGACACTAACAGGTTCAAGAATGCTTGCAACGCATCTTTGGTTTTTGCTGACTGGGACTGCCCGGCGGCAACAGTTTCTGAGGTTCTAGTTTCCTTCAAGAACTCCACTCCTACATCTTAACATTAGTCATCTAAAAATCTGACTGAAACTCTGTTGCATAAACAGATGGATCTAGTTACTGTCCATGATGCCTTGGATCTCCACGGCAAAATATACTTGTTTAAAAGGCGGATGCATAACCGTCGCGGTTCTCTCCTTGTGCTTCTTCTGAAGCCAGATCTGCAAATGTGGGCCATAGTTCGTCGAGCTTCCACCCACTTGAACCTCTGCTCCGCCCTCTTCCACCAATGTTCTGACACTATTTGTCACGACGATTGCAAGGTTGCTGTCCATGGCAAGGTGAGACAGATCGTTAAGGTGTTTTGCTAAGAGCAATTGGCGTTGAAGTAACGTGAGTTCTCTTGAAGGTTGATAGATGAAGTTCTCTGTCAGGGTGTCAATTACGACAAGACCTAGTGGGTGGCGTTTTGAGTTCTCCTGAATTAGGCTTGGTAGTGCCGATTGTTGAGTTACGCTCCTAGCCGAATATCCGTATACCAGCTGCAAGACTTCTTCACCTTTCATTCCAGCATTCTCCGCCATTTCAACCAGTCGCTCTGGCCTGAATGTTCCCGAAGTATCAACATAGAGAGCCGCCAAAGGTTCATCTCTGGCCGATCTGAGCTTTTGCACATTGATACAGAGTTGAAGACAGAGCTGGGTCTTCCCTACTCCACTTGCTCCATAAATATCGGTAACTCTTCCGGTAGGAATTCCTCCCGACATAGCCGAGTCGAGAAGCTTGGAGCCTGTGGATATCTTGCGCCGAGTTTCTTTTTGCGACGTTAAGATGCTTCCCCTGTAAGTAGATGTTAGCGATGAACATGCGTTTTCAACAATCCGTCTAGACTTTGCGAGTGAAAAACCGGCGGCAGAGATTGTCTCAACACTTGCAAAGGTCGCGTCGTTAACACTAGCTATACCTGCTGTCTCTAATGCTGCACATTCCTGTTTACGCACCCAATCTGTATCTCTCAGACTCAAATGAGTTTATCAACTCTTCCTGTTCAAAGTAGATTTGAAGCCATGACGTGGTGCAGAGGCCATATTAAGTCTCCATAGTTAAGACTACTTAGACTTGAGCAGCGCTTTTACGATACTTGATCCTGCACCTGAGCAAGTAGCTATAGAAGTTTCCAAAGGTGTGGCTGAAGGCCGTCTGATAACTCTTCTATGCTTATGCTCGATCGACTATTCCGGCAGGTCGTCCTCGAAACTAGGCTCAGGAGACAGGCTCGTGATAATAAAATCAGATCGATCCATACTGGTTCACAGAAAATCGGGTTTAGACGCGGTGAACTGGCAGCCACCAGGTTCAGTCATAACCGTAAGTCAAGGAGGAGATGTACCAGTGATTAAGGCGTATAGGCCGAAGCAGCGTGAAACCCTCAAGCTGTCTCTGGAGAAGGTGTACCTCCTTGCTTCTATGCGATTGGTAGATGATGCACGATTCGAAATGCTGATGGATGAGAGAGAGCTCTACCATGTTATCCTGCATCATCCAGAGTTGATCGAAGAGGGCCTAAGGATTACTTCATCTCAGAAGGAGATTGGGGAGGGTATCGCTGACTTTTCAGCGGTTGATGTGAACGGTAACTATGTTGTTGTGGAGGTGAAGAAGGATCCGGTCGGACCGGAGGCTGTCAGGCAGCTTTACAAGTATGTATCTGAGCTCAGGAAGACTTCGAATGTAAGAGGTCTTCTGTTGTCGCCTTCTATTAAGAAAGCAGCGAAAAGCCTGCTGGCATCGCTTAACTTGGAGTTCAATGCGTTGAATCTAAAAGAGTGTGCAAGGCTGCTTGAAGCTGATAGGGAGCGATTCTCCGAGAAACTCGATAAACACTTCTCTGGATAGGCTCCTTAGAGTTCTGATATCTGTCAGGGTTGAGGTGCCTGCGCCGGTGTGTGGGGTGTAGGGCGATAGGCGATATGAAGGGGGATAGGCGGGTTTGGTGTTGATTAGTGGAGTCCTTGGAGAGGGGGGTTTACTGGCCTATTGGGGAAGGCTGGGGGTGGCTTGGTTGTTGAGGCTCTTCATGGTCTGCTGGATTAGCTGCTGTGTGAAAATGACTTAAGGGGGGGTTAAAAAGAATTGGATAGTGTTGATTTGATTCAATTCTGTTATCAGTGATTTGTTGGTTTCTGCGCGGTGTTGCTATAGTGATGGAGAAATTTTGTCGGGACGGTGATTCTTTCTTGGAGCTCTATTGTGCTTGGGATATGGTGGATGGCTTTGCGCCGGTGTGAAAAGGTTCAAGGGGGCTATATAAATGGCAATGAAGCTTATCCGAGTCGAAGGACGCTCATATCTAGCAATTTTTGATCGAAACGTTTTCCACGCAAAGTCGGGTGTATATCCAAGGGTGATGACGCATGTATCTTCAAGATCTGAATTTAAGTTCATCGAGATTAGCTTTCAACAAAGCCTGCTATCTAACCCAACACGTGATTACCCATTGACCCTTAGGGTTCATGAAGCCCGGAAACCTTGTTCTGATTCTCCAGCAAGACTTCAGACAACCCGATGGGTCTGACTCGAACAACCTATCGTATCGGGACTAGGCTCAGAGCTCTGCGAACCTCTTCAGCTTCTTCCAGTACTGGCCTAGGTTCTTTTTTAGGGCTTGCCGAACCACTAGACTGCCTAGACTTCTCATCAAGAGGCTTTTGGAGAGCTCGTAGGTTAGCACGTCAGTTACCTTTGTTCCATCAGATGTTGTCTCTAAAACGGTGATTGCCTCCAACTGCCGAAACAGGCTACTTGGAAGATATGTCATCTTGATTAGCTTGTGGTCTATTACCTCGGAGTGTTCTGCTCGAAACTCAACTCTCTTTCCTCTCACCTTCCCTACTACTCGTACCTTCTGGCCGACGACTGCTAGCCCTGGTGGCTCCGCCTCCACAAGAAGTATGTCTGTAGCAAACTTCTCGATATTCAGAGGGTCGGCCAGAATCCGCCAAACCTCCTCCTTTGAAGCTTTAACATCGACCGTCCACTTTAATGTAGGCATGGTGTCTATTCACAATTGGTGGGGGTTTTTTTCCAAGGTCTTGGTTGACTAAGTTTATGAGATCTATGTGTCCTAAGGGCCACATTCTCCCCTGCGCTCGAATCATCATATATGCATGACGCTCAGCGGAAACGCTTCGCAGTTGGTCTGACAAGGCTATTCCAAGAGATCTCTAGACGCCTTCCTTCGCTTCTACTGAAGGCGGCCCTTTCTAGCTTCGCCACACTTATTGATACACCGATTTTCAGGGGTTAAGAAATGTTTAAGATACACATTCACAAAAACCGAATCCGAAAAATCATGTCCAGTCCATCTGGGGGGATGGTTGTTGTAAACAAGGGCTTGGATAATATCTATGTTAAAGAAAGCAAGATCTGTTTCATTGACGGTGAGAATAGCAAGCTCTACTACAGGGGTTTTTCTATTGAAGAACTAGCCGAAAAATCCAATTTTGAGGAAGTAGCATATCTTTTGATACACGGCCAGCTGCCAACCAGAGAGCAGCTGAGCAGCTTCAACTCCTTCTTGGCTGAAAATAGAGGTATCGAGGAAATCATGAATCTGATGCGACTAATTCCGAAGACCTCTCACCCTGTGGACATGCTCCGCACCGCAGTTTCAGCCCTCGGAATGCACGACTCTGAAGCGTCAGACAACTCTAGGGATGCAACTGTTAGAAAAGCCCTTAGAGTGTTAGCGAAGGCTCCTACAATCGTAGCCGCATTCGATAGACTTCGCAAAGGAAAGGAACCTGTGAAACCTGATGCTCGCCTGAGCCATGCTGCCAACTTCCTTTACATGCTTTCTGGAAAGAAGCCGACCGAAAGGGAGGCTAAGATCTTGGACATTATGCTTATCCTTCATGCGGAGCATGAGATGAACGCGTCCTCTTTTTCATGCTCGGTAACAGTTTCAACTTTGTCAGACATGTATTCCGCTATAACGTCCGGAATAGGAACCTTAAAGGGGCCTCTGCACGGAGGAGCGAACGAGGCGGCCCTTAAGATGTTCATGCGGGTGGGCGATCCGAGCAAGGCTGAGGAGTTTGTTGATGAGGCTCTGAGGAGAAAGGAGAAGATCATGGGGTTTGGTCACAGAATCTACAAGAGTCTAGATCCTAGGTATAGGGTTACCAAACCTATTGCGGCGGAGCTTGCAAAGCAAAGGGGCAAGATGTCTCTCTATGAGACAGCGGTGAGGGTCGAGGATGCTGCCATCAAGGCTCTCGCCGCATCCAAGCTCTTCCCTAACGTGGACTATTATTCAGGAATAGTCTTCAGCAATCTTAGCATCGATCCGGATCTCTTCACAAACATATTCACCATAGCTAGGATCTCAGGTTGGGCTGCTCACACATTGGAATACTTGGAGGATAATAGGTTGATCAGGCCTAAGGCCTACTATACTGGCACTCTGGATCTAAAATATGTGCCTATAGAAAGGAGGAGTTAAGCCTAAGTGCAGATAGGTCACGTTGTAAGAGAGAAACCTGTAACTCTGCCGATTACGGCGAAGTTGATGGATGCGGCTAAACTAATGGCCGGTAAGAAGATCGGCCTTATTGTTCTCACAGATCTTAAGGACAAACGTAGGATCTTGGGAGTAATTTCTGAACGAGACATTATCCGGTCCTTAGCTAAAGGGGTAAGCCTCAAACAATCTGTTAAGGCAGTTTCAACAAAGAAAGTCGTTACGGTCTTTCAAGAAGACGATGTAGGGAGGGCAGCTGAATTGTTTAGTCAGAAGAAGATTAGGCATCTGGTTGTGGTCGATAGGGTGGGAAAGCTCGTTTCGGTACTTTCGATAAGGGATTTGCTGGGCGAGCAAGCAACCCTGAAAGCCATCGTATCATCATATGCGCCTGAACCTATCGCAGGCGTAGACTGATCCGTCTACTTATCCAGATACTGATACAACGGCCATTAGGGAATTTACAAACACATTTAATTTAGACTATGGTTGAAGACTATCCATGCCATCGACAGGGCGGTCTCAGAAGATCAAGGCGCCGTTCTTCATCGAAGTCAAAGACCTTAAGGATCTAGCTAGGCTTGCATGCGCCTTTGAAAGAGCACCTCTCCCCATCTTCGCCTTTGAAGTTGAAGGTGACTTAAGACTGTGTGTTCAATTGGATATCTTCATGGGACGCCCAATCTTCTATTATGTCAAAGGTCAACATTCGCAACACTTCTTAGGTTATCGGAACATAAGTGGAACAGAAGACGTAGTTCTCACCGACTCTGCTTCTAACCCAGTCTACATGTATTCGCCCATCATCGCCATAAAGAAGTCGCCCAGAGTATTCGAAAAGGGGAGCCAACGAAAAGAGGCGAACACCAAGAAAGTTCTATGTAGTGAAGTGCAAAACTTGGCGAGTCTAGCCAAAGTCTGCTCCTATAAGACCATCTTTGAGGAACCTCCAATACCACTCTTTTTCTTCGACGAAGACGGAAAGCATGTACTTGGCGCCTTTACTAGAATAGATGACTATGAAGAAGCATCCATCTTCTTCTACATGCTCTTAAACGAGTCGCCCTCCAGTCAATTCCTAAGGTTCTCCAGCAGCAACGTAACCAGCACAGGCTTCACGGGGAGGATAGACGAACATGGATATGTCTTCATAAAGATAATTAGGCTAGTACAGGAGCATCCCCTCGTAGAAATCGGTTGACAAACCAGTTCCCTGCCAGAATCAAGAAGTCAGCAGAAAACCATCATAGCAGGATTGTTCTTGCACTAGATATCAAAGGCAAAGAACCCAAACCCTTACTGGAAAAAACACTGCATATACTCAAACAAACCGGAGTAAATCTCGCCGCAGTCAAACTGAACTACCATCTCCTTCTGCCCCTAGACCTCTTCAACAGCGTAGCCACAATCATAAACGAAGCTCACAACCAAGGCCTCCAAGCAATAGCAGACCTCAAGATCAACGATATTTCCTCAACAAACACGGTCACAGCATCTTACCTGTGGGATGCAGGCTTCGACTCTCTCATAGCAAACCCATTCGTGGGACTTGAAGAGGGACTTGGCCCCGTAATCACTGCCGCCCACGAGGAGAACCGAGGCATAATCCTCTTGGTCTACATGAGCCATAAAGGTGCAGAGGATGGTTATGGTCTCAAAGTTCAATCAAACACTCATACTGCAGGAAGATTCATGGAGATGCACGAACTATTTCTTGATAGAGCATTATCTTGGGGCTGCGATGGGATAGTTGTAGGAGCAACAAGGCCCGAAACCATGAAGAAAGTATCAAGCAAGGTTCAAGGGAAGCTGCTTGTCTTCTCGCCAGGCGTAGGGGCTCAAGGGGGTTCTCCTCGTCCGACGATCCAATCAGGGGCAGATTTCCTGATAGTTGGAAGAAGCATTTTGGATGCTACTTCTCCTGCTCAGGCTGCGGAAGATATTCGCCGAGCGACGTGGCGGCCTTTTTAGATTTAAGGAATTTGTCTGCTTCTGCAAGGATCCTTCTGGAATTATCATAGGTCACTCGTCTTAACGCCTCGTTTACGGGTAGCCAAGAATAGCCTTGATGTTCGAAGGATAACTTTACTTGCGTGGTGGACGCTCTCGCCAAGTAGAATATGACCTTCTTGTGAACTAGTCCTTGTTTCCTGCGATAATGGTACTCCACAATCTTCCTGAAACCGTTCTCCAAGACGATGCTTTTGATCCCTGTCTCCTCCGCTATTTCTCGTCTTACTGTTGTAACCTCATCTTCACCCTTCTCAATGTTTCCCTTCGGAAAATCCCAGTGGCCAGCGGGATAATACAGCAAGAGATATTCGACTCTGCTATCATCGTGATAGACAACAGCACCTGCAGACCTCTCTTCTATCATTCTAACCAACCCGAGAAGACGTGATCTAAGCTCACGTTAACCCTGATGGGCAACGGGAGCCTATTAATTAATTGTTAACACGGTTAGATTAGTTAGTATTCTACGTTTCTGCTCGGATTACTTTCTCTCTATCAGACGAAGAAGCCACGATAATATCTTCGATGAACGAGCAGCAACATAAGATAATCGCAAAGGTTTGCTGAGATCTGCCTCATCCAAATCCAGATTCAGAGGTTTTACGAAGCCTCCGGCCTCCTTAACAAGAAAAAGCGAGGGAACACAGTCAAAGGTTCTCAGCCGGGGAAGAGGCTCCACGTATGCATCCACCCTGCCCAGCGCCACGTAGGCAGTTTCCAATGCCGCTGAGCCCAAACACCTGGGATAACGTAGATTACTCAAAAGACTTGTAACTACATCCTTATACTTTGGGTCTGCGATCCTGCCATTGATTGAAACGCAGGATTCGCTGACAGGTTCATTCTCGCTAATCTTTAACAAGGGCTGTCCATTGACTTTCACGCCTGCCTGTTTTTCTCCGTAGATCAGTTCGCCGGTGACAAGGTCGATGACTCCTGCGGCGACGATATTCTTGAATTTTCTGCCCTCTATTATCGCGAGGGTTGACGAGTAAAACGGGATTCCTCTAGAGGCGTTTGTACTGCCATCTACTGGGTCCACTAGCGCTAGGGTTTCAGAGTCCTTGTGTCCAATAACTCCTGATTCTTCTGTGACGATCAAGCAGTCTGGAATCCTCTTCCTGATGGATGTTATGATTGTCTGCTCAACTTTGAGATCGAATTCTGTTGAAATGTCGCCAGAGGCGCCTCTGCCCGCCTTCCTTCCCCTGTTTCCGGCATCATGTTCTTGACTTACCTTGTAGGCTTCCAGAAGAGTTTCCGACACGATTGGTTGATAATTCGTCTTCATCCCTCCATGTCATCCCAGATCCGTGAGCAGAATGTATTCTTATCTTCGATCCGTGGTCGCCAAAAGGTTATGGAAGACCTACTGACCTTCTTTATCAGGTTTGGAGCCAACTTCCATTGAAGGCTGTGTAACAATCATTCTGCGGAGAAGACCTGCCACTACGATGATCACAGCTATTGCTGTTCCAATAGGCCATAGATAACGTGTCGTAACGTCATCATCCACATTGAACGCTAGCTTATCTGTTTGCCC
>JACQRY010000114.1 GCA_016206275.1 Nitrososphaerota archaeon | reverse complement strand
CTTTCAAACCAAGAATCTCTATGCCGCTATTCGTTACTCTCTCCAAATAGCTCTTCTTGGACTCATTTATCTTCGCTCCCTGCCTTAACACCCTGAGGAGCTCAGATGCCTTCGATACACCTTCACCACCTCTGGGCAGAATCTTTGAAGCGACCAAAGCGTCGATACTCTCTTT
The DNA here is from genome assembly GCA_016206275.1 of Nitrososphaerota archaeon. GTDB lineage: Archaea > Thermoproteota > Nitrososphaeria > Nitrososphaerales > JACQRY01 > JACQRY01. Next base: position 4,402 of record JACQRY010000114.1, on the reverse strand, counting down.
GAAGATGCGCCCCTCTATGACTGAGATATCTTCGCCAAACGCTTTGACTTTGGAATACTCCTTGGAAGATAAGCCATGGCGATTCAAATGAATATAGAGGGTACCATGCTCAAGTAATGTAGCTCTGATCTTGGAGAAGCTGATGTCCGATGTCTTTCCTCCAGCTAGCTCTCCCCGAATCTTCACCACCACAACTTTGCCGTTCACATCCAGCCCGTCAAGATCACGATGAATTTCCTTATCCACGTCTACCGAGTTCTTTCCTGATGCATCATACTCATAGTAAGCACCGTCAAACGTCTTGATCTCCACGAATTCAGAGGATCTAACCTTGTGATCGAAGTCAACCACATAGAACCCCCTCTTCTCTCCCCTCGCCGTGTCCTCTATGTCCTTGCCATACCCCGTGAACAGGGGACCGGGAAACACAACTAGCCCATATCCGGGTAGACTGAACTCGCCCCTCCGATGAATATGGCCACCAGCATAGTAGTCAAAGCCCTTCGGAAAATTGGAAATAGGCACAGTTTCAATCATCTTAAGATGATTGGGCGTGAACTCGGTGATGCCACTATGAAAAGCGAAGACCTTGAAGCCTCCCTCCTGCTCCAAACTCTCTTTATCCAAAGCCTCATAGTACTTGCTTTCTAACCCTATCCTTCTCGCGGAGATACCGGTAAGCTTTGCCCCCGTCTTGGGATCTGTAGTGAAGCTGAGCTTGAGCTTACCTTCATCCATTGTCCAGTTAACGATCTTAGCGACGATTCCAGCGGTGTCTAGTATGTCTATTACAGAGGTGCCGTTGGGAGTGTAATCGTGACTGCCGTAAATGACGTATATGGGGATACCTGCCTGCAGAACTTCCCGCATCTTCTTCGTAGCATGATTGACCACTCCCAGATCCGGTATGCCTACATGGAAGAAGTCACCTGATACTATGATGAAGTCAACTCCAAGATTGACGCATTTGTCCATCGCTTCCAAGAATACCTTCAATTCCAGTTGCTGCAGGACGGGGTCTCTATGAGCGCCAAGATGAATGTCGGCCATGTGGGCAAATCTACTCATGTTTGATCATCCTTTCGTCTAGGAGGGACTGCACATCATGTTATGATCAACTACATATAGACTCTGTAATACTGGCGGCACAGTTATGCTACCACTTGCCGAAGTTTATGAATCGTTTATGGTTGGATGTCTTAGGCTTCGCGATGAACAAGACAAACCGGTCTGTTAGGATCGGGGACTCCTCCATCGTTTCTTCCCATCCGTATTCATACACCTTCGTGAAACTATTCTTATGTGCGTGCAGGCGTCAAACCCTTTCTCAACATCAAGCCCTATTCAGAAACAGCAGCATTGGTGGTTGGCAGAAACGAGAGTTGTCGCCTCAGTCTCACCGCTATCGGCGCTGCCACGAGCAGCTTCACCAAATCCACCGGTATGAACACTGCTCCCCCTATCAAGAATCCTTCCAAAAGACTGAGGTTAAGATACACTGATAACCATATTATTCCAGACGCGTAGATTACAGCTAGCCCTGCAAGCATGCCCCCAGCCACCTTTGTCCACTCGCGGCGAGGATTAGAATTTCGTTTCCCAGCGATAACCCCAATAAGGAATCCAGCCAAAGGGTATGCGAACAAGTAGCCACCGGTCGGTCCGAGCAAGTGGGGGATACCTGCCCTAAAACCAGAGAACATCGGTAGTCCTGCAGCACCTAACAGAACGTAGATTAACATAGAAAGGCCACCGTAAATTGGTCCACCCAACGTACCTGCGAGATAAATGAAGAACACTTGGAGTGTAACTGGTACAGGTGTGACGAAGATCGGGATCGCTATTCCCGCGGTAGCACCTGTAAGCGCAGCGAATAAGGCTGAAAAAGCCAAGCCACTAGTTTTAAATGCTTTTTTCGTGGGATACATGTCCTGGCAACTCTTCGAGCCTTCGTCAAGTCCACAATAAAGATTGCTTTCTAACACCTGTGCAATTGAAACGTAGTGTAAGAAATTCTGATTGATAATAGTAGCTTACGCGCTCAGAGCGGTGATACTGGCAATACATTTCATAAATGACCAGCAAGACTTCTCTAGACCATAAGGCTCATGGATTAGGCTATAGGTAAGTCTTGAGTGCTCTTCTTTTTACCAATAGAAACATGACGGCTGCGCTAATTACAAGTTCTACTCCCAGGTAGCTGCCGTTATAAATTGCTGAATAGGTCACTGGGCTGATCCCTTCCGGTGCAAATGACGCAAAGAAGATTATCCCAGAAAGGAAATGGGCAACGAATCTACCGAATATTCCAAGGGCCACCCCTATTAGAGGTTGCTTTTGTATAAAACCTGCAAGTCCGAGTGCACCAAAGGCTACAGGATAATCTAATAGAAATTGGATGGGATGGTAGATAAAGGGTGTAGGGTAAAGAGCAACGATACCGTAGATCGCACCAGCCATCAACCCTGCCTTAGGTCCTCTCCGAAGAGCGAACAGAAGGATGGGAATCATCGAACCTAGCGTCACTGATCCACCCTGAGGAAGGCTGAAGATCTTGATCAGCTGGAGCGTGCCAGCTAACGCGATCATCATTATAGCTTCAGCAAGGACTCTAACATTTGATTGAGGTGGTCTGACCCCGGTCATCACTGGTTCCTGCATCGTGCGGTTCAACATACGCCGCCAATTGATGGCCACTTATAAACGGCTCAATAAGTCAATTATGACACCGAATTCATTAATGCCTAGTCACTTCGCCCGACGCAGATCCGGAATGATTGAGTCAGAATAAAGATAAACCGCTATTTCTCATCCTAATTGTGACAACCGATGTTCTCTGATGAAGCATCTAAAGCGTCACGAGACTACGAGGAGAAGTTTCTGAGCCACCCATTTCTAGTTGAGCTTGCTCATGGTCAACTTCCCAAGAAGAATTTCGTATATTACATCAAACAGGATAACATATTCATCAGGGACATGGATCTGGCGGGAAAAATCCTTGTCTCCAAGCACAAGTCCCATGATTCAAAACTAGTTAGCCAACTGCTCGACTCGATCTATGGCCATGAGTTAAGAGAGAAAGGACATTTGATCACAAAGCAGCTAAAGATCAAAAAAGAAGATGTTGAAATGGCGCCTACAACCCTAGCATACACAAGTTATCTTATCAGACTGGCTTCCATTGCGTCGTTTGAAGAAACCTTAGCAGCTCTAACTCCGTGCCTTAAGCTTTACACACTGATCGGAGAAAGATACGCTCATTGCCCTGCTTCTACGCATCCAATACATGGGAAATGGCTAGCAATATACTCTTCCACACCGATGAAGAAATTCACCAACCAGCTAATCACCATACTCAACTCAGTGGCGCGGAAGGCCCCTTCTCTGAGACAAGCCATGATGCAGAGCTATTTAACAGCCTGTCGCTTCGAAATCAAGTTCTTCGACATGGCGTATCAGATAGAAAAATGGATCTAGTTCTAATCTAACACTTGCTTATTGTTCCTTTTGAAAACCTCTTCCCCACGTCGTGTAAAGCAGAATTGCTAACAGGGCCATTATTCCACCTGCAATAAAAGACGCCTGAAGACCAGGGATTATCACTGTTCCCACATTCGCGCTGTTCTGTCTGAGGAGTTCTCCTAGGCTGACGGCTGATAATGCGGGTATGGAGAGGGTGAAGACCAGGCTGGCGACCGCCGAACCTATTGACTGACCTATGTTCCAAGTTGAAGGAAGCATGCTTGAGGTGAATCCTTTCCTATCGCCCGGAGTAGCACCCATAAGACCACTCGAATTCGGTGTGAAAAATAGCCCAGCAGCGACACCAGTAGATAATAGGATTAAGAGAGGAGTGATAAGCGGATCAAGCTGAGCCATAGTTGTGGAGAACAAGAAATGTGTAAATGCCATCAACGAGGAACCAATCAACACCAAGGGTAATACTCCAATCTTATCGGAGAACCAGCCGCTTAGACCGCCAAACAGCCCGAAGCTTAAGGGCAAGGAGATCAGCAAGAACCCGAGAAATAGCGGACTATAACCTAATACTCCAGTCAAATAGAATGGCATCATCAGCTCGACCACAGCTAAAGTACCCACCATAGCAGCTCTGCTCAAGATGGACACGGCGTAAAAGGGTTCACTAATCAGCTTCAGATCCAGCAGGGGATCTTTCGTCCTTCTCTCATGAAGGATAAGTGCAATCAAGGACACCAATGATACTGACACTAAGAGGAAAACATTGATTGATGCCCCGGCCTCACTGATCTCCCTTAAGGCAACTAGGAACGGTGTCAACGCAAGAATGAAGGCTATCATGCCAAGATGATCCATTCTGGCATCCGGTCTCCGTCTCGTATCTTCCAGGATCTTTTTCGCCATCAAGAAGCCTAGAATCCCT
>JACQRY010000110.1 GCA_016206275.1 Nitrososphaerota archaeon | reverse complement strand
GCCTATGAGCTACTGCACCCCTATACCATGTGGCAGCAACGGGGCGATGGGGCAGAACTTTACCATCAATTGTAATCGTTTTACCTATTTGAGCTGCCTCACCCCACTCTTTCGCAACATCTCTTACGATTTGAGCGGGGACTCCTGTTATCTGCTCAACTTTTTCAGGAGTGTAGCTGGCAACATGCTCTTTGAAGATTTGGAAGGCTGTCTTGCACTCCATATCGTTAACAGTGTATTTTCCTTCTAGGGCAGGCTCATCCAAGCTTGGTGTATCATAGGGCTTAGGTTTGCCTTGCTTCGGGTCCCATAGCAGAGGTTTGTCGTCTTCGTCTCTGACGTAGTATTCGTCTGGACCTATTAGGTAGGCGGCATTTGTCTGCTTGGCGAGGTACTGTTTGTCGTAGATTCCGAGCTCGTTTATGAGGACGTTAATGAGGCCTAGCGCTAAGGCTGCGTCCGTTCCCGGTCTGATGGGTACCCAACGGTCTGATTGAGCCGCAGCGTTTGACAGCACTGGGTCTACTGTTACGATCTTTATTCCCCGCGTTCTAGCATCAGCCATTTCAAGCGACAGGGACATAGCGTTGGAGTTGGTTACGAAGCCAAACTGGTTTCCGAACAGTAGAATGTAGTTGCAGTACTTAAGATCTGGGTGTACATCAAGGGATCCAGTAACGGTGTAGGCCACTGGGTGCACCCCGTTGCCACAGAAGTATCCTGCTGGCCCAGCAGTGAAATTCGGGGTTCCGTAGGCCGTTAGGAAGGCTCTGAGAGGAACGAAAGAATAGGTGTCGAAGGTGGCTGCGATGAGTTTCCTCGGGTCATCGTCTCTAACCTTTTTCAGTTTTTCAACTGCGATGTTAAGGGCCTCATCCCAAGAAATCTCCTTCCACCTAGGATCAACATCGTGACCCTTCTCCGGGTTTGTTCTCATCAAAGGTTTAGTTATGCGGTGAGGATTGTATAGATTCATGATCGCAGCGTTACCTTTAGCGCAAATCACACCAAAGTTAGGAGGTGCGCCAGGCAACCCTTCTACCTTCATCACCTTGCCGTTGACCTTCTTTACTCTAATGGTGCATGAGTTATAGCACATGTCACAGACGCTTGGTATCCATTCTTCTGTTTGCTCGGTGACGGCCTTCTGCAAAGTCCTTCATAGAACCCTGCTAATTTGTATGATATAAGTGATACGCATACAATGACTTTGGTGCGGTACCCAAACAGATCTGGTCTGTTCACCAGATTAGGTGAAGCAAGGTGAGTCAATCAGAGTGGTCTTCGGCCAAAGCCGTTCGTACTCGACTTACGTAGCCACACTAAACTTGTCGCTGTATGCGGACGGGCTCTGCGAACCTTAGGGTCTGACAACTGTGACAAAGCTACTACTGAACAAAAGAATACGTTGCGAGAAAGGCGGTCGATGACTAACTGTTGCTAATCTGAATAGGTCGATGAGCAGATCTGGTTAGCGAGCCTTTCTCCTAAGCGCTTCAGATCCCCGTGAAATGCTCCTTCAATCGATGCGTACCTTTGGCTGGGCAGACCTATGAGATGGGTGGAACGGCTGTTTCACGGTGTTGCAGGATGCTCTTAATAACACTCTGGCTCTAAAGATAATGATGGTAGATTCGGAATGTTAAGTCGAGGCTTGTTGGCTGTATCCATTGCAAGTCTGCTGGCTCTCTCCCTGTTCACAGGCTCCATAAGTCCAGTGAACGCTCAGAGTGCAGAAGAGGATCTTACTGACAAGTTACTGAACATTATGGAAGAGGCTGAAGATAGGGTTACCGACGCATTCGCTAGGGTGAGGAGTCTTGGAGGCGGGATACCTGCTCAGGCAGAGACTAAGCAGCAGGAGGGTGTAGCTATTGCGGCAGAAGCTATCCGGCTCAGAGCACAGGGCGAGTTGTCTAACGCAAGAGAAAAAGCAGTGGAGGCCTTGCAGAAGTTCAAAGAAGGACTTTCCAGCATAGCACCCCAGCTAGAGAGCGCTCAGACTGGGACCGAAGCTGAGGTCCTGAAGGCTAGAGATAGAAATGAGGCAATAGAGCGCCTTGATAGCGTAGCAGCTAGGCTAGAGGAGGTGGCGGAGAAAGCCCAGGGTCGTGGACTTGACGCCTCCCAAATGAGAGAGCGAATAAGTGAAGTGAAGACTCGTCTCACAGAGGTCAAGCAGATGCTCCAGAGTGGAAACATCAGTGATGTGGATAGAGCTATCAGTGATGCTGAAACGAAGTTGGATGATTCCCTTGAAGCCCTTGGTCCGGTAGTAGCTCAAAACAAGGGGAAACAGGCTAAGAAGTATGTACAAGATGTTGAGGGACGTTTAGACAGAGTGTCAAGTGTAGCCGTAAGCGTATTGGAGGGTCTTAAAAAAAGCCTACCCGCACCAGCACAGAGGGGGATAGAGACCGCCTTGCAAGCTGTCCAGAACGCCATAAACAGGGCTGAGGAGAGCATCAACGAGACCAAGGCGTTGTTGGATAATGGCAGAGTAGATGAAGCTATGCCGCAAATAGGGCAGCTTAGAGGTGAAGTTGCCCAAGTCGTAAGTGAGGTAAAGCGTCTGCGACCTGACGAAGGAAAAGGTCTAGAGGATATTGACAACCAGGAGACTGCTCTTGATATTTTGGAGAGGAGGCAGGAGATTCTCAGTGAGAGAGGAGTAGATGTATCCTCGCTGCGGGCTAAGATAGATGAAGCAAGGAATCTGATCCTTGGTGCTGTGGAGAGGCTTAAAGAAGGAGACAACGGTGCTGTCCAAGAAATATTAGGTAGCATCGATGAAATAGTCAATGAGGCTAGACGAATAGCTGACCAGCTTGAAACACAGCCTCAGGGATAGGACTAACACGTTCCACCCTTCTTTCTATACGAAAATACTTGAATATGACCAGACCTTGGTGGAGAATCGCACCCAAAATGCAGTCAGCATGGGTATGCCTACACTTGCGTACCCGAAAGACTACGCGGCCTCCTAATGGATACAGCCTGTTTCGGAAAGTTGCGGGAACATCGAACAAGAAGGCTACAACTTGGGTGATAGTACAAAGTATCCTTCTGATCCTACTGATGCAGGCTAACGCCCAAGCAGCCTCAACTTACTCTGCTGAGAGTCTACTCTTCAGGTCATACGCTGATGGAAGGATAGATGTAATCTATGAAGTGACAGTTGATACCTCTCTCGCCACGGTTGAGATTCCCCTCTTCGGCTCTTTATACGAGAACCTCCTCATCCTCAATGAACAAGGGCTACCCTTAGACTACTCTACTACTACCGATGGGGTTAGGGTGGATTCGCTGGGCTCTTGGAGGCTGAGGATAACGTACTCCATATCTGACCTTACCAGTAAATTGGGAAGAGTCTGGACTATAGCGGTAACATCACCGATAGAGTTCACCATCGTTCTACCACAGGACTCGACTATTGTCGGGTTGAGTGCCTCTCCTACCTCAATATCGAGCATTGATGGAAGACATGTGATAACTCTGCCTCTTGGGTCGCAGGAAGTAAGCTATATGATCGGAGTAGTTGGCACAAGAGAGCAGGCTCAGATACTTATCGAAGAAGCTGCGGATGTGATAAGACAGGCTAGCTCTGAGGGCGTTCAAGTAGCAGAGGCTGAGGCTATGCTGGAGCGGGCTAAACAAGAGTTCGAAAACCAGAGATACGCTGAGGCTGAGCTGATCGCTAGGGAAGCGAAACAGCTCGTCGAGAAGACCCAACCTCCTCCTTTACACACTTCTCCCACGGACCCTTTGGCCTTTGTTTCCACTCAACCTTGGAGTATACCAGCAATCCTGATAGGCATAGTAGCAGTGGTGCTTGCTTTGAGGATTCGAAAGAGAAACAAACAAGGGGTTGAAGTCACTAAGACGTTTAGACAAATCAACCTAGACAAGATCTTGGCGGCACACACAGACCTGAGAGTTGATGACCGCGAAGCTCTAGAATTCATAGCGCAAGCCGGAGGAGAGGTGCTAGAAACAGAGTTAAGGGAGAAGTTCAAGCTTCCCCGTTCAACAGCTTGGAGGATGATCAAAAGACTCCAGCGACAAGGGCTCGTTGAGATAAGAAAGATAGGAGGCCAGAACCTAATTAGCATAACAGACGTATCCTAGGCATAACAATGGTGTCAAGGTTGGCTTTAGGCGTCTTCAGACCTGGTTATCCGCTTGATACTTAGTCTTATTGCGTTGATACTAAGTTCGGAAATTAGCCCCGCCGAAGGTGGGCATCCTATCCATCTCCAAACTGGTCAAACCCAACATTCCCGTAACTATGAGGAGATCTGCAAAACCGTAAAGATCGCCCACATAGTCATTCCCGCTTACAAGCGGATCGCACTAATATCGCCTGTGACAGGTGCCCATACCATCGCAATAATCGATGTTTCTTAAACGAGGTTGAGCACGACGTCGATAACGCTCGGGACTAGCCTGTTTGCGACGATTTAAGAGCCGCTGGTTATTCCAACTTTCTCTTTTCTCGGTAAATGAAACAGGTGTTTCACCATGTTGCAGGCGATCCCTTATCATCAATACCCTCCATATAGAATCGAGGTAAATGCAAGTGAATAGAAAACACGACTTGAACAGAATGGGTATCGCGCCGGCTCTCGCCGTTCTAGCCCTCCTAGGGGCTGGTACAGGAACGACAGTGGGGGCTCCGGTAGCGGTAGACAGCACCATCGGCGACAGCATATCTCCGAGTCATCCGCTCTACGGGGTGGAACGAGTTGGTGAGAACATCAAGCTGTCCGTGACCACCTCAGAGGTGGGGAAGGCGAAGGCGAGAATAGCAATGGCCTCGGAACGCATAGACGAAGCAGTGGTGGAGGCACAGCTCGGTAACGCCCAATACGTCGAGGAGCTGACCGACGAATACGGCGCAGAGATATCGAGTCTCGCAGAGAATCTTCGAGCAGCGAAGTTCGGGGAACTGGAGGGAGTGACCTTCAAGGATCAACTGAAGATGCTCGTAGAGAAGGCGACATCGATAGGTCCAACCGTATTGGAAGGTCTGCTTGAGCGCGACGATCTTCCACAGCAGGCAAAGGACAGCATCGGTAAAGCCATAGAAAAGAGCAAGACGGGAGCACAAGAGGCACTAAAGGCCCTAGATACAATACAAGAGACAGGAGACAAAGATACAGGGATCTCTAGTGAAGGGCAACCAAGTGATCAAAGCCTCTCGGAACTACCAGCGCTACCTGAACAAGCTCAACGGGGTACTCGATCAGGAGCAGAAGATGGAGGCGAACTATCCAGTGAAAATCGTACGGACTCAGGACAAGGGAACAGACAAGACCAGGAAACAAATGAAGGATCCGCACCAGACGACTCTGACACCGGAGAGCAAAGAGAGGAGCAGGGCGAAGACCAGAATACGGAGAGGCGTCAAAGATAGACCCTCTCTCCACAATTTTTTTACTCGTCTACAAGGTCTTTTGTAAAATCAGAATTTACTTTCAGCTACACCTTCATGACCGCAGAAGCCTAACAAGTAGATTCTTAACATTATGGCAGTACGCAGGCGAAGGTTGCAAGATAGGCAGATAGCAGCTAAGACTCAACAGAATACCGCGAACCTGAGAGGCATCCCCAAAGTAGGATCATCATTCCGCTGCCTAGATGTGAACTTACCGAAGGCTGTCTCCCGAACTATCTGATTTGTCTTTATATTGCCTATAGGCCTACACACCGCACACCGGCGCAAGCACCAAACCCCAAAGAACCCGTATACAATGGAGTGCGTTTGCAAGTATTACTAGGATTATAGGAATCCTTTAGAACGGATAAACCTCTAGAGGTTTGTAGCTGGAATTTCTAGTGGTTTTACGGCATGATCAATGTTGAATCTTATTCAGGTTCAACTCTCGCTTTTCGTATGCCTTGATATACTCTTCATTTTTGAGGGTTAACGCGATCTCATCCAAGGCTTCCAAAAGCTTCTTTTTATTGGAGGTGTCAATGGCGAAGGCCAGTCTATCTCCACTTGGCGTTGTTACTTCTTGCTCCACCAGGTCAACTGTCAAACTGTAACCTTCACTCACCTCAACTTCTCGGAAGAGCTTGTCCACCTGCTGATCAGGCAAGACCACAGGCAAGACACCATTCTTCAAACAGTTATTGTAGAAGATATCAGCAAAAGAGGGTGCAATCACCACTCTGAACCCATAGTCGTGTATAGCCCATACCGCGTGCTCCCGGGAGCTGCCACACCCGAAGTTTCTCCTAGCAAGAAGAATCTGTGCACCCCGATAACGAGATCGATTAAGAACAAAGTCAGGATTAGGATTACCCTGAAGATCGAAACGCCAGTCGTAAAAAAGGAATCGGCCGAAACCCGTGCGCTGAACAAGTTTCAAAAACTGTTTAGGAACAATCTGATCAGTATCCACATTAATCCGGTCCACAGCCGCCACAATACCGGTAAGCCTCGTGAAAGGTTCCATTACATTTCACCAATCTAGCAGACTGGCTCCTAGATGTCCCATTCCCTTATGTCGACAAAGTGTCCCGCAATGGCGGCTGCCGCAGCCATCACCGGGCTGACCAGATGAGTTCGTCCCCCACGCCCCTGCCTGCCCTCAAAGTTACGGTTAGAAGTGCTGGCACAACGCTCTCCCGGAGCAAGAATGTCAGGGTTCATCCCAAGGCACATGCTGCACCCGGATTCTCTCCACTCAAAGCCTGCTGCTTTGAATATGGTTGACAGGCCTAGCTCTTCAGCTTTCTTTTTCACCGTTTGAGAGCCTGGGACAACCATTGCTCTGACCCCTGCTGCAACCTTACGGTTCTTGACGACCTTAGAAGCAGCCATAAGATCCTCAACCCGAGCATTGGTGCAGGAACCCATGAAGACCCTATCAACCTTAATGTCCATGATAGGTGTGCCTGGTTCGAGGCCCATGTATTGCAGCGATGCTGCTGCAGATTTCTGATCATCAGGATTCTGGAAATCCTCTGGGTAAGGCACGCGTCCGGTAACGTCTACTACTTGCCCGGGGTTGGTGCCCCAAGTGACCTGAGGAACCATTTTGCTAGCATCAAGAGTAACGGTCTTGTCAAAGACTGCTCCTCTATCTGTCTTCAGCTCTCTCCATCTTCCGATCGCATCCTCTAACTCCTTCGCTTTCGGTGCATATTGTCTGCCTCGGATATACTGAAAGGTCGTTTCATCAGGAGCAATCATTCCTGCTCTTGCACCGCCCTCAATGGACATGTTGCATATGGTCATCCGCTCCTCCATAGAGAAGCCCTGTATAGCTTCGCCGCGATATTCGATGACACGGCCGTTGCCGCCGGATGTGCCGATCTTCCCTATTATGGAGAGGATCACGTCTTTAGCAGTGACGCCTTGAACAGGTTCGCCTACCACCTTGACCTCCATAGTCTTAGGCTTATCGACCCATAGGCATTGAGTTGCCAACACATGTTCAACCTCACTGGTTCCTATTCCCCAAGCCCATGCTCCGAAGGCTCCGTGAGTCGAAGTGTGGCTGTCGCCGCACACTATGGTTAATCCTGGTAACGTGAGGCCTAGTTCTGGGCCGATTACGTGTACAATGCCTTGAAAGGGACTGAAGAGGCCGAAGAGGGTGATCCCAAAATCCTTGGTGTTCTTTTCAAGGGCGTCGATCTGAGTTTTTGAAACTGGGTCCTTGAAGGGAAGTGACCTGTCGTCAGTAGGCACGTTGTGGTCCACAGTTGCGTATGTAAGGTCAGGTCTCCTTACTTTCCGTCCTGCCATCCTCAGCCCGTCAAAAGCCTGAGGAGAGGTGACTTCGTGGATTAGATGCCGGTCCACGTAGACTAGCGAGGGACCTCCTGACTCCTCGTAGACAACGTGAGAGTCCCATATCTTCTCGAAGAGAGTCTGCGGCATCTCCTGCGTCCCTTCTTCAGCGCTAATGATAGTTAGCTATCTTCGCCTATTTGGATTTGTCGTCTTCGCCTTCAAGCTTCGCTTTAACTGTACCCAAGACGGCGTCAACTCTTCCCTGCTCCTCCGTACCTTCGACATCATATACCTTAACTGCGAAGAGCTTCCAGTTCCACTCAAGCTTGCTTACAGGCAGGTTCTGCCTGATCCACTTGATCTGACTGTCATTATCCAAATGGCAAGGATTCTCATCACAATCATGCATCAATATGACCGTAGCAATCTTTCTACCCATGATCAGAAGGGTTCCAACTGCTTCCTTATCTTCATTGACCTTATTATTTTACACTTTGCAAGGATTTCGTAAAGAATATTCTCCAAGGCCTAGACCAGCTAACTCTTAGATCTAAATGATCTGTTTTCTAAGAACTGGATTGTTACAAGTCCGAGTAGGAGTCCAAGTATCTTACCTTAAGGATGATGCTCTCAAGTTATTTGTTTCAGTGAGCTCCTGTCTGTATTATACGCCTAGGGGGGTTTAAGTAGGTTTGAGGTTTGTTCTTAGCTGTTTTTTGTCGGTTGACTTGGTTTTCTGGTTGTTTTGCCTTTTTGATTGGTATGTACTCGTTTGCTCCTGTGTGTGCGGAAGAAAAAAAATTCTGATGGATTCTGTGAGAGCCGTGTTTTTTCTTGGAGATTCGTTGGATATATGTGTGGTCTATAAATGTGGAGTGTCGGGGATTGCAGGAAGGTGGCTGCTGTCTGCAAAAGTTTTGGAAAGGCGTACGGAGATGGTGCGCGCATACATGTGGATAACTTTATTGGGTGTATGGTTGACTTGGGTCTTCATAGGGCCTCTCCATATTGTTTGCTGGGTGGTCAGGCTCCCCCATGATAGACCTAAGGGTGGAGACTAGTTTGATGTGAAATAGCTTGGAGATAGTGTATGCTAGTCGGAAGATCCCGGCAACGCCAAATCGTCAGGAAAGATTGTTTTAACATGTCTTTCTATCTTCTTTGATAGGCCATGATCTCTAGTAACAAAGTATGAGACATTAGAGTGGAGAGCTGTTGCAAGATGATAAGCATCGTGAATCGTAAGCTTGTCTTGCAAAACATGTTCGGCAGCCAGCTTTGACATTTCCTTATCAAGGGGCACTATGTTTAACCCGCGTAGATCCTCTACCGCTGCGACAGCTACTTCAACTAGGTCTGCGAAGCCGCTTTTGGCTATATCAAGCATTATCTCCAGTACCGTCACTGACGAGGTAACCGCTTGAACTTCTTGAGTCTGGATCTTGTTAAGCAGCTCGGCTGACTCATCTTTGAACTTCGGCTCCTTGTATATGACGTTGAGAAAGATGTTGGTGTCGAGGTAAAGACTCATTTCTCTCTTTGTTCACGATCTATGCTTTTCCGAAGCCTTCTTATGTTGGTTACAGAAGACCTCTTCCGCTCTATAGGTAGCTCTTCAAGAACTCGAACAGGCTCATTCGCAAAGGGCCGGAGAAGAATGCCAGACGGCAAGACCTTGGCTTTAACTTCGCTATCTTCAGCTATCCCCGCAGCTTCTCTAAGACGCTTAGGAAGTATTGTGATCCCCTTCCTTCTAACCTTAAGCACCGTCTCAGCCAATTCCAGATGGGATTTGGGTTAAAGACTATTTAAGATTTGTTAAACTAGCTGAACTTTTAGACTGAATAGTTTTACCAGTTGTTACTGGCTATGTGCGTCTGATTAGACGTTAAGCGCTGTGAGCCCACTTGTTGGCTCCGTCTATTGTAATGCTTGTATTCTCAGCGACTTTGGGAGATAATCGTTCGTTGGTTGAGTGTCTCCAGGGCAAGCCGATATTGCGACTAGGCAGTCCATCTCCGCCTTCATGTCTATGTAGTCTCCTTTCTTGCTGACTGGGCTCTTGATGACGGGCACGTTTCTCTCATCTACTTCTAGATTCATGAACACGTTGAAGACGTCTCCGACATCGTCTGGTGTAAGGCCGTAGGGTCTGATCGCATCAGAGAGGTTATCTTGACAGTTCGCATGGGTATTAAGTTTGTCTCTGGCTCTGTATAGAGGTATGCTACACTTGTTCCCGGTAATGAGTCCGTGAACACCCACTTTATCTTCCATTATGGTGAACATGATGTTGCTGCGCGAAGGCTGCGAGTAGAGTTCTTTGACACGCTTTAAATTTCCTATCCCTTTGACGCAGTTCATTCGAACAGTGTGGGACAAATCGAATTTCTCTTTGTGGTCATCAGCATTGAATATGATTACGTCGGCAACCTGCTTGCCTTCTTCTTCAATGATTCTTAACACTTCGCCTTTGTTTATGACTACAGCCTTCCCGGTTCTCGCAGGTATCAAGAAATCATTAACAACTTTCATTAACGGATTGTATTGACTCTCGTTTTATTAAATCATGTGTATTTGGACAAGAGGATGTCCTTCGATGGCAAGACGATCTAAATGCAACTAATCTAGGGTAAGCACAACCTTGCCGAACTGCTCTCCAGACTCAAGTCTCTTATGAGCCTCGACAGCCTTTTCTAAAGGGAAGACGCTGTCCACTACAGGGTTGAAGACCCCCTTCTCAACAAGCCTCAAGACATCCAAGAGATCCCTCTTCGTACCCATGTAGGAACCCAGTATAGAGTGCTGCTTAGAGTAGAGAAACCTGAGATCAATGGAGACTTGCGGCCCAGTCGTTGCGCCACATGTCACCAACCTTCCTCCACGAGCCAAGGATCTAACAGCCTTATCCCATATCTCAGCACCAGCATGTTCAACCACAACATCCACTCCTCTACCTGACGTGGCGCCCTTCACAGCCTCATACACATCCTCCACTTTCCGATTGACAACAATATCTGCGCCTAAAGCCTCCGCCTTCCCAGCCTTCTCATCAGAGCCTACCGTAGTAATCACAGTACAGTTAACGGCCTTAGCAACCTGAATAGCGGCCATTCCCACCCCGCTCCCTGCTCCAACCACAAGAACGGTCTCACCCATCTTGATCTTGGCTTTGTCAACCAGCATATGCCAAGCAGTCAAAAACACAAGAGGAATAGACGCAGCTTCAACAAAACTGAGCTTCGAAGGCTTCTTCAGAAGGTTTCCTACGGGCACCTTAACATATTCAGCATAACCCCCTTCAATTCGATAACCAATGATCTTATAGTTGGCACAATAATTCTCCCTACCAGCCAAACACTCCCCACAAACCCCATCCCCAAACCCCGGAGCAACAAGCACCTCATCACCCTCAGACCAGCCTTCAACCCCAGGACCAGTCTCAGCCACAAGTCCAGCAATATCGCTGCCCAAAACATGCGGGAGAGGAATCTTTACCCCCGGTATGCCTTTCCTCACCCAGAGGTCCAAGTGATTTAATGCGCACGCCTTCACCCTGACGATAACTTCTCCAAAGCCGGAGACAGGCTTCTCTACGTCAGCAACATGAAGGACCTCTGGGTCTCCATGAGCATCGAAGACTACGGCTTTCACGGACAACATTACCTTGAGGCTCTGATTAAAAGAGTTAGATCATGACTTTGCCTTACATAACCTAGATATTGTCAGCCCCGTCGATGCCCAACTACGCTGGCAGAGAACTTAAATCAAGTTGCAAGCTGGGTTCTACAGATCCGCTGGATATCTAATAGTGCGTGAATCTGGTGATCAAAGTCACTTGAATCTAGGGATGATCTTCTCCGCGAAGTCTTGCATTACGCGTCTCTTCTCAGCAGCTATGGGGGTGGGAACCCAGAAGCCGAGTTCGCTGAAACCGATTTTCCTTAGATCTTCAACGCGGTTAACCAATTCTTGGGCCTTGCCAGCCATGACGAATGTGTCGACTATGGTGTCGTTGATGTATTCTTTAGCCATCTTAGCGTATTCTGCTTCAAGTTTAGCATCCACATGAGCACCTTTTTGGTAACCCTTCTTAATGGCATCGTATTTCTCAGGCGTGATGCCTATGGGGGAAAGCCAGTCTACAGGAGAGAGCAGGACCATCAGTGCTGCATACGCTCTCAGAGTCTCGTAGATATCGCTCCTCTGTTCAGTCATGTATACCGGCAGCCAGCTCTGCAGCTTCACATCGCTGAAGTTTCTGCCAGCCTTCTCCGCACCCTTCTTGATCTTCTCCATGACCATCTTCAAGATCTCGGGGTGAGTGTAGGGGATCATGACGACGTCAGCCAACTCGCCCGCTACCTCCATGATCTTAGGGCCTTGGGCGGAGATGTAGAAAGGAATATTCGGGTGAGGGGACATACCCATCTTCAAGCCCTTAACCTTGAAGAACTCACCTTCGAAGTCTACGGTTTCTCCCTTCAGAAGCCTCTTAATGATCATCAACGCTTCTCTCACCCTGCCATAGCCTTTCTTAGTTTCATATCCTAGGTCTCTTGTCATCTCCACCATGTTGCCTGCTCCGAAGCCTAGTACGGCTCTTCCTCCCGACAGTTCATCCAGAGTCGCTATGGCCCTAGCTGTGACCGCAGGATGCCGGGTGTATGGGTTTGTCACACCTGGCCCTATCTGTATTTTTCTGGTGATCATGGCTCCTGCAGCGCAGTTGACGTAGGTGTCTCTAGTCCTGTCTGAGAGAAAAGCTATGTCGAAACCCAATTCTTCTCCCAGCTTCATCGCTGTTATGACATCAGTTATGTGAGGCACATTTGTTGAAACATGTACTCCGCCAAAAGCGAACTTCAACTTGGAAATACCTCTGGCTTTGCCGCGAGGACACAAATTAGTTAAAGTTTGCCTTCTAGCTGTTTTCGAACGGGTTTATGAAGTCTATCAACGAGCCGTATTGATTTGGGATGGTGAAATTGTGAAAGCCACTGAACGGTGGGTTGAGTCAAACTTAGGCAGATAGTTGAAGAGGGATTTGAACATGGATTTGAAGAAGGCTTCGATGTAGATGCTCCGCTTGGGCCCCATATCGTGATGTATTACAAATCGTTTATCTCCATTTTCAGCACGTTCTTCGAGATCGCCTATACCTTGGTGCTCTGCAAAGAAGTGAATCAGCTTTATAGCGTTCTCCAAGGTTACTTCACCCCACATGAAGAGGATCAAGTCTATGGGGCCTTCTTTTCCGCCTTCCATTGCCAAGCTCCTCAGAGTCTCATCTGGGATAGATCTTATCAGCCTCCTTAACGCGTTCTTTGACATGCTTATCATGCCGTAGCGTTCTGCGAATCTTCCCCAGTCTACATATTTGCGGAGATGCCTATTGACAAGGACATTGACACTGATCCCCTGTCTCCCCGCTTCATCTCTTAACGCATTGAGAATATCTTGGTCAAGACGTAGAGTGAAAGTCGTGCTTTGCTTCGGTTTAGACATTCTATTGGCATACAGCCTCTTGGCACTATTAAAGAAATCTGGGCGCTGACACTGTTGAGCTCAGTTAGAGATCAGACTCATATAGAGAGCCTATGCTAATAGAATAGGAATGGCTGCTTGCGCCAAATGCGGGCAACGGTTGAAGATAAGCGAAGACAGCATAAGCATAGGTGAAAGAGACTTGCATTACCATGTTGCATGTGCCCCGAACGATCTTCTTCAAGATGTGATTACGGAGGCTAATGCAATAGTCTCCAGAGGCATAAAATACTTCGTCGACAAGTATCTGCCAAACAAGCTAAGAGCATCATCTTGGCCCAAGATGAGGGAGAAGATACCTACTGACGACGAGCTTACAGGATACACTGAACTCTTTGCAAGACTGATCAAAGACTGTAGGGCAGAAAGTGATAGAAGGAAGAAAAAGCAAACAGACCACAAGTAGGCTGGAACACAGGCTGCGCTAAAGCATACTCAGACGGGAATCTGCCCTACAGAGATCTAGTCCTTGTATCGTTCCCGAATCTTAACCCTCTTCGAAGGCTGGAAGG
>JACQRY010000108.1 GCA_016206275.1 Nitrososphaerota archaeon | reverse complement strand
TCTGCTCCTGGGTTTTCTAGGGGGATTCTTCAACCATAATCTAGGTCGGCAGCTGATATATGGCTCCATAAAGACAATAGGTGCTGCAAGAACAGGTCAAGTAGCGACTACACAGGTGCCTATCTCCAGTCTCTTGGCAGTCCTCTTGCTCAGCGAGGTGATCACGATCACAGTCGCAGCTGGGACTGCACTTGTCTTTCTTGGGGTCTTGTTGATAGCTTTCAGCGAGCCTTCCGGGGGCAACCGCGTAGCTGTTAGACGTCTGACCTTTCTGAAGGGATTGGGGTTTGGATTAGGAGGAAGCATCGCATGGTCTTTAGCTTGGGTTGCCAGTCGCGCAGCTGTTGTTGGGATCGGTGGTGCGCTGACCGCGGCGCTAATAGGATATCTTTTCTCAACCGTCTTTCAAGCAGTTTTTGTTGCGGCCAAAGGAGGTTTCACAGAAGTCTCTAAGATGGGCAGGCGGGA
This sequence comes from Nitrososphaerota archaeon, assembly GCA_016206275.1. Classification (GTDB taxonomy): domain Archaea; phylum Thermoproteota; class Nitrososphaeria; order Nitrososphaerales; family JACQRY01; genus JACQRY01. The sequence continues at coordinate 7,839 of JACQRY010000108.1, read as the reverse complement.
TCTTTCATATCTTCTAGTCTCTGGGGTTGCGACAGCCATTGGATACATGCTCTACTATCTTTCACTAGGCATTCTACCGATCGTACTGGTGGCTCCTCTGTCGAACATGAGCCCTGTGGTGGCTACCATAGGTTCCTATGTATTGATTCAGAGTATTGAAAAGGTAAATGGCATGGTTATAATCGCCACTATTCTTGTGGTCTTAGGCTCGTCCATTGTGGTGGCGTTCTAGTAGTTTCCACTTCTATGGGGATAGTTTCTCTTGGTTTGCAGATGATTTAAGATTCAGCTGACTGTTTGAGTTAGATAGTATGTGAGCTATCCTATTGGATTGCTGCAGTCGTCTCAGCCCCATCCAATAATACGCCTCGTCCTTAGTGTCCTTTGCCACAAAGATCATGACTTTCCCTGGGGCTCTTCTGCCTGTTCTCCCCCGCCTCTGGATGAACCTGATTCCGCTTGGCACATTATCATAGAACGCCACCAAATTGCATTCCGAAACATCCAAGCCCTCCTCGCCCACCTGTGTTGCAACCAAAGCACTGTAACGGCCACTTCTAAGGTCTTCAAGGGCCTCCACCTGTTCTTGCTGGGAGAAGCCTCCGCCGCTCTTCCCGATCAGGTAGCCAGCCTTAATGCCAGCTTCATTGAGTCTTCTGCAAAGCATTTCGACTGAATGCCTGTAGCTTGCGAACACCATCGCTTTCTCACCCTGCTTTAACGAGTCTAAAGCATCTTTCAATGCGGCTATCTTAGGATGCTCCACTCCGAGCATCAACGCTCCTCTCGCAGCCTCGTATGCTTCCACCACAGAGTCCTGCGCTAGGAGAGATGGCAGTCCGATACCTCGTTTACGCTCAATGAGCCTATCTAGGAAATCCTTGAACGACTCTAAGCTCTGAGTCTCCAGAATCGAAAGCGCGTGGTTAAGCCTGATCAAAGAGTAGAGAGCAGCAGCTTCAGGGGTAAATCTTGGAGAACCGAGTTTCTTTCTGCACTCCAAAATCATTCTGAAGCTCAGCTTATTCTCAGCTGATTTCGGCAGGAGCCCTGCGTTTACAAGAGTCTTCGCGTAAGGCGACATCGCCGCAGCTATGCGGTTCCTGATATGCTGCATGACTGGTGGAAGAGTGACTTCGACCCACTTTACCTCTGTGTCCTGAGTGAAGGGCTTGACTTCTTCACTGGATTCGTCTCTAGCCTCTACTTTGCTGAACCTCATCCTCTGCAAGATATCGCGGACTAGCCGCATTTCTCCGGGTAGCGAGGCTGTGAACCCTACGAGTCTACACGCGGGGCAGGCTGAGCCTAGTTGCTCCCCTAGGACATTATAGGCATAGTCGCCCACAGCTCTATGAACCTCGTCGAAGATGACAAGCCCCAACTCCTCTAGATTCAGTAGCCGGTTGTCAACATCATTCACCACTACTTGAGGTGTGGCGCAGATAACCTTCTTTCCCCACCTTATCCGCCTAAGCTCAGGAGGCTCTTCACCAGTCACGATCTCAACATCTTCTTCGCCGAGCAGACTGTTTGAAAGTATGAAGTCACGGTGCTGGTGAACCAACACCCTAGTGGGGGAGAGGAAGAGGCATTTCTTCTCCGCGACGTCCCGAGCAAATTCAACGAGGGTGAGCAGAGCTACTACGGTCTTCCCCAGCCCTGTGGGGAGAACCACCAGAGTATTCTCTTTCAGACACTGCTCTGCGATGCTGACCTGATAGCTGCGGAACTCTAGTCTCCCAGATCTAATCAACGGGTGGTTTTCAAATCTGGAAGCCAAGCCTACCTAGATTCTGTCTGTTCAGCTATTAAGCTAATCTCCGTTGCGACGAAAGGAGTAGTGTCTGCGCCGTTAAACTCTTTTAGTTCTCCCGGTAAGCCATGGTCATAAGGCGAAGATTTACGCGTCAGCCACACCGTGGATTCATCTGTGTCATAGAGGGCATAGATCAAAGTGGCAAGAAGACTCAGACAGAAATGTTGGTGAAGAGCCTAAGGGAAAAGGGGCTTTGGGTGGAGACCTTGGCCTTCCCTGTGTATTCCACTCCTATTGGTCAACTGATCAAATCCAGTCTGGAAACCTACGGTGCTCCGCGGGTTAGACATCTGCTTCTCGCTGCCAACAGGTGGGAAATGCACCCCATCTTGGCCAAATGGCTTGATGAAAAGAAGGTCGTTGTGCTCGACAGGTTTTCTGCTTCCAACTATGCTTACGGGGTTGCAAACGGTTTGCCGTTTGGATGGTTGAAGAATCTTGAAGCGGGTCTTCCAGCTGCGAACATGACGATACTTGTAGACGTAGACCCTAAGACCTCTTTGAAGAGGAAGACGGAGGGGAGGGATATTCATGAACGCGACTTGGAGTTCTTGTCCAAGGTGAGGAGGCAATACCTTAGGCTGGCGCGAGGCTTGAAATGGAAGGTTGTCGATGGTACGGGAACACCTGATGAGGTTCATAATGAGATCATTGGGCTGGTGGAAAAATATCTGAAACCTTAATGGTGCCCATCGGGTCTGTCACGAGAAGCATCAGCCTTAAGAGAAAGATAAGAAGGCCAGTACCGCGTGCCCCTGGAAGCCCGAGCGGCTGAAATACGAGATCCCGTTCACGGATACATCTATGCTACGGACGTAGAGAAGGATGTAATTGACTCCCACGTATTTCAAAGGATGAGGAGGATAAGGCAGCTCTCCGGTGCTCACCTCACTTATCCTGGTGCACAACATACGCGTTTCGAGCATATGACTGGAACCATGCATCTCGCGGGATTAACGGCTCAATCTCTTCTGTCCAAGGGAGAATTGAAGGATGATGATGTGCAACAGCTCAGGTTAGCAGCTTTACTACACGATGTGGGTCATGGACCTTTCTCGCACCTATTTGAAGAAGTGATGACCGAGAAAAATGGGCTCACTCATGAGGACATGACGACAAAGATAGTTAAAGAATCTGAGGTAGGCGACATCTTACAGAAATATGGCTTCGACAAGGAGACCATGTCCAGTTTTGCAATTGGTTTCTCGCCTAAGAAACCCCAGTTCATGAACGAGGTGATAGGAGGAGGCTTGAGCGTTGACATCATGGATTATCTTCTAAGAGACTCTTATTTCACGGGCGTAGAATACGGCAAGGTGGACATCCATAGGGTTCTTAACTCGCTGGAAGTGGTTGAGAAAAGGCTGGCTTTGAACCATGCCGCGCTATACGCGTTCGAAGCCCTGATGATAGCAAGATACGAGATGTTCAAAGCAGTGTACTTCCACCGCACGGTCAGAGCTGCTGAAGTCATGCTCATCAAAGCTCTTTCACTAGCCGATTCACATATGGGGTTAACAGATGTTTCCGATCTAAACAAATATCTCTCCATGACCGATGAGGTAGTGCTGAACAAGCTTACTGAGCTCAAGACTCAAGGATCATCAGACCTCAAACGAGCCAAACAGCTCGCCGAAGATGTTAGAGATAGACGTTTATTCAAATGCGTCTTCGAAAGAGTGCTGCATAGACGCGACCAAGACAGGTTCATGGCGCGCATCTTCGCTCAGAAACGGGTCAGAGATGGGTTGGCTGACGAAATAGCTGGTAAAGCGGACACAGACCCAGACCTGATCTACATTGATGTCCCTACTGCTCCATCGGTGCCCATAACTTCGACACGACAGGCTCTCACCAGCCTCACACTAGTCTCGAGGACAAAGGAGGGGCTGGTGCCTGAAACTGTGAAGGTTGAAGATCTCCCTCTTGTAGGAGCTATTTCAGGTTACATGGACATTCTCAGGATCTACACTACAGCAAGTCTCAGAGAGAAGGTTGAAGACGCCGTGAAGGAGTTCTTCGGGAAAGAAGGATATGCAGGTAAAGTCTCCATGTAGGCTTCCGTCGTGAAACGTCTCCGTTACTTATCAGCTTAGATTGTAATCAGAACCTAGGTTTGTAACGCTTAAATCGGCTTCATGATGCTTGGGTTCCATGTCTCAAGTCGACCTAGTCATCAAAAACGGTAGAGTTGTAACGCCGATAGGAGTAATCGAGGGAGGAGTCGCCGTCGACAATGGTAAGATTGTTGCCATAGCCACGGACCCAAATCTTCCGAGAGGAGACCGAATCATCAACGCAAAAGAGAATTTCGTCATACCCGGAGTGGTGGATCCAGAGTCTCATCTCGGCTCAGCCCGCGAGTTCAAGGATGACGTGAAAAGCGAAAGCGCTGCCGCTGCGGCTGCAGGAGTCACGACTTGGGGCTTCATGAATACCTCTCTGGCCATTAGAAAACCGAAAAAACAGGTAACAGACCCCGACGAAGTTCCGTCCTTAAACGAGATCTATCCGATCGTAAAGGAACTAGGGGAAAAATATTCGACGACAGACTTCTTCTACACACCAATCCTTCAAACTGAGAAGCAGTCTTCGGAGATACCTGAATACGCGTCCCGTTATGGAGGAACCTCTTACAAGCTTTACCTGCACATGAAGAATCCTAACTACTCGCGTTTCTGGCATGCTAAGTGGCTAGGATTCTTCGGCTTCGACGATCGAATGATCTTTCTTACTATGGAGAACATAGCGAAAATAGGTTCACCCGGGCTGCTCTGCCTGCACCCAGAGAACTGGGAGATAGCTAGCCTCTACGAGGAGAGGCTGATGAAACAGGGGAAGATGGATGTTGTTGCTTGGGATGAACGCTCCCCGCATTTCTGCGAGGCTCATCACATTCGCTCCTACGCCTATCTGGCCAAGGCAGTCAACTGCCCATTATACATAATTCATACGACTACAAAAGAATCGATCGAGGAGGTAAGGAAGGCTAGGGCTGAAGGAGTCAAGATCACGGCTCAGGCTGGCCACCACTACTTCACTATTCCAAGGGAGAAGGGTTGGCGGATCAATGTTCCCCTACGCGACAAGGACACCATCGAAGTGCTCTGGGACGCGTTGGCGGCGGGTGATCTTGATTCAATCGGCTCTGATCACGTTGCCCATGGCCCCAGGGAGAAGCTGGAGAGCAAGGACGGTTGGACTGTTAAAGGCGGGTTCTCCTCAAGAATAGAGGCTCTACTCCCTGTCATGTTAACTGAAGGAGTGAATAAAGGCAGGATCTCAATCCAAAGGCTTACTGAAGTTGTTAGCACGAATGCTGCTAAAGCCTTCGGCCTATACCCGAAGAAGGGCGTCATATCTGTGGGGTCTGATGCAGACTTGGTGGTTGTAGACTTGAAGAAGGAGGTTAAGGTTTCATCGGAGAACCTGCACACTTGGACAGGATGGTCCATCTACGAGGGGTGGAAGATGAAGGGCTGGCCCATGATGACAATACTACGGGGTCAAGCTGTAGCCGAATGGGATGAGGGAAAGAAAAAGAATGTGATACTTGCCAAACCCGGGATCGGAAAATACTTGACCAGGAAGATCAACCGTAAACCGAATCATTAACGCGCTTCCTCATGAAATGCCCGAGAAGGGAACCCACCTTCGTCTTAGCATCGCAAAGCACTGGGAAACGATTTGTCGTAGGATCGGGTAATCCTAATTACTATGTATGAATATTATGCTCATCCAACAAATCTTGTAAAACATCATCGGGATACGCTGTTACGCTGTCATTCTTTTTAAACTCCTCGCTAGGTCTAATTCACACGGGAGCTTGTCTACTGCCTGACCATGAATCCTCATTCCAAATTTCGGCACTTGCACTCCGTCCTACGGATATGCAAGCGGCCATTTGACTCAAATACACTAGAAAACGACAGGCAAATTCAAAAGTCCATGCAACAAAGCCACTGACAGTTCCAGAGAATCACTAGAGCGCTCTTTGGTAACCATTTATTTGTCCATACCTTTACCCAAAAGCCTTGTGGACGTCCCATACGCTCTCACCAAGATCAAAGAAATGCTGCAAAGCATCGCGCCTGAAACAGAGACAGCCTTAGGTGAGCTGAGCGCAGAATCAGAAGACCCCTTCAGGATCCTGATCGGAACAATACTTTCCCACAGAACGAGGGACACCAACACCACAAAAGCATGCAACCAGCTCTTCGCCATCTACGATACTCCTGAAAAACTGGCTGCAGCAGATCCATCACAACTGGAGCCTTTGATAAAGCCCGTAGGCTTCTACCGTGTGAAAAGCAGGAGAATAAAGGAAGTAGCTGAACTGATTGTAAACAGATTCGGTGGAAAGGTTCCTGACACTCTTGAAGAACTTCTCTCCCTCCCAGCAGTAGGCAGAAAGACAGCCAACTGCGTCCTTGTCTACGGCTTCAACAAACCCGCCATCCCTGTGGACACCCATGTTCACAGAATCATGAATCGCCTCGGCTTTGTGTCAACCAAGACGCCGGAGGAGACAGAAGGAGCTCTTACCAAGAATGTGGATAAGAAGTATTGGCTGGAGATCAACGATCTGTTAGTAAGATTCGGCCAGGAAATATGCAGACCTGTCAACCCTAGATGCAAAGACTGTCTCCTAAAAGAGGCATGCCCATATGGCAAAGATCGTTTACGCGCTGAAATCAGAGGTTAATGGGTTTCACTCGGCTCAAGATGGGTGGAAAACAATTCTCTAACTTCAGCAATCAAAGTCTTCATATCATGTTCGTCAAGCTCTGAAGCAATGTAAAGAGATACTAGGGCAAGACCGTTAGCAAGACGAGCCACAAGCTGCGAAAGCATGCTGGCGAAGACCTCGCCAAACTTCCCAGGCACCACAGTGACAGAATCCACCTTCTCCAAGGTTTTCACTGACAAGAAAAGTGCTCCTATTCGCTCTGTCTCTCCTTCGGAGAGGCTTAGAAAACAGCCGTTTGAAAACTTCGCTGCGTAGAGAGTAAACGATCTGTCTCCCGACCTTACTGTCTTAGACGCTGAAAACTGAGGCAACTCTACCTATTTTCATCGCCCAATGCTATAGATATGCATACTCCTCTCCCAGTCATCAGCCAAGATACTCAATACTCATTAGATGATCTTGATCAAGGGTTCATGCTTCTTACTGTGAGCTGCTATGTTGATTATGAACGGGGTCACACTTTCAAGCAGCGACGATACCCGCAGAGGCCCAGCATAATACGTCTTCACACCTGGAATTTCTTCTATGAGCCTAGCTATCCTACCAACCTTTTCAGGTTCATCACCGCAGAGCACGATGTCGCAGTCCACGGATTTGCGGAGATCAGAAAGCCTTTTAGCTGACATGGTGTGGAGACCTGAAACGATCCTGTTGGCCGGTGGCAGCTCCTGCGCGAGTATTTCGGCTGCCGAAAGGATAGTTACCTTGCCGCTCGCAGGCTCCACGTTGACGAAGGGAGCGTATTCAAAGACCTTTTCAACGCGTCTCATAGGCACCATTGTTGAGAGCACTATTTGATCATTCTTTAACACGCTTTTCAAAGGGCGAGCATTCTCCATGGCGGACTCAAAGGGCACTGCAAGAGCCACGAGTTCTCCTCTGCTGGCTGCTTGGCTATTTTCTGTTCCGGTGATGCTTCCTTTGAACTCGTTTTCGAAGGCTTGCTTCGCGAGGTGGGTGTATTCTTCAGCGACTTTTGCTCCTTTTTCCTGAGATCTTGAGCCTAGAATGATGTCATGGTTTTTGGCCCACCTGAGCGCCAGTCCTTTTCCCAAGTCGCCGGTTCCGCCGATAATTGCTATACGCAAGTCCGCTTCCCTGCGTGGAGGGAGCTGGATGATTACACTAAAACTCTTTCATCTCGCTGAGGGGCTGCAGGAACGCTGAGCTTGAAGCATATGCGTCTTTTTCCTTCGTTCTTCCTCAGAAAAGAAGTCACGATCCCCGCCTTCTCTAAGACATCCATGTGATCCATGACGGTGGAATAGGC
>JACQRY010000107.1 GCA_016206275.1 Nitrososphaerota archaeon | reverse complement strand
TGGTGGAGCCGATGGGAGTCGAACCCACGACCTCTTGAATGCCATCCTGACCAAGCACGTTTTGAAAATATCAGCATTTGAGCGGAAATGGAAGGGAGATCACGGAGTTAAGTCTCTTTGGTCTTTCCTCCCGTTTCCGCTCTTTTGCCATGTTTTCAGCTGACGAGGTGGCACCAGAACTGGCACCAGACTGATCTGAATTCTCGCCGGTCCGATGATGCGCAAGGCGGCCGCGTCTCGGTTGGCCTCTAAGATCCATCCTTGGGCTGCTAAGATGACGCCCTTTAAATTTTGGAACATGCGCCCTATTGTGCCTCTTGACCCTCACAGGCGAAAATTTTCAATTTTTTGCTAGACTCGTCTTGAGCCGATTTGTTACGATGCCGCTGTCATTAACCCGCCTCTAACCTTCGCGGGGGACAGGCCAGATCCCTGCTGGCTTGAGGCGGGCTCACCACAACAGGGAGAAGCTCTTACAGGGAGGAGCCTATGAAGACCTATCTTAAAGATCCTTTATCACTCGGTCTTATCCTGGTCCTACTCAACGGTTGTGCAGCTTCTATGGTTAGGCAACGCTACCGGGACCTAGAGGTGGCACAGAACATTAAATTGGACGCGTGGAATACCGCCATAACCCAGTCAGCGTCCTACTGTAAGGGAAAACCTCGTGACTGCCGGACAAGGCTCATCAAGCTGACCGCGTGGATCTCACGAGAGGACGATTGGTATCCTCTTTTCATGCCGCCTTACTTAAAGACGATCGAGTTCTACGAGACCTATCTTAGGGATAGAGCGCCCACAGTTTTGCCAATGGACGAGAGATTTCTAGGGGAGCTTAAGGTCATGGCCTATCTGGCCGATACCGGGGTTATCTCAGACGACGAGGCCAGAAGGCTAGTCACTAGCGCGTTACGGAACCTCGGCGCAAATATACAGAGAGAAGCCCAGGGCCTCGTGTCCGAGTACCAAGTCGCGTTGCGTTCGGACAACCAAATGCATCAATCAATTTTAGCCGGCCTAGCAGCAGGTCTTCTCACTGCAGCAGTGGCGGCCACCGTACCTCCAACCCCAGTAAGCCCACCCGCCATTCAAACCTTTACTATTACTGACTTCAGCCGAGGAAGAATGTATAACTGTCACTCCACGCCGAATCAGATAACCTGCTTTTGAAAGCTTTTTTAGTCCTGCCCTTAGCCTGCCGGAGGCGAAAAGCCCGACACCTGCCGGGCCTGGGGCGGGATTTCCTTGCAGGCCCCCAGCAGGAGGAGAAAATGCCAAAAGGCTTAACACGCGAGAAGGTTGATAAGTGGTGGGCTGCGACGCACTTCTACACGGCTGATGACCACAAGTTAATCTATGAACTCACCTGTGATTTTCTTACCCAAAAGAAAATTGACGTAATTCTGCTCTATATCATGGATCTGGCCCTCTCTTACAGGTGTCTCTTAGAAGAACTAAGAGCAAAAACCAAAACAAATCCTTCCCGGATAAAGCTTGGTGACGCCGACAAACTGCACGATGCGATCCAGGTGATACGACGTTCGCCATTATCCCCCCTTCTTCACCCTGTTGCGGAAGCAGCCGCCCAAACCTTAGCGATGCAACCAAACGAGAAAACCATCATCAAGAAATTAGCGGACGACCACATCGCGTCAAACAATCCCTCCCGCTTCACCGTTGCCCTTTGCTTTCTCGATGCCTTTCCGTCAACGAAGCCAACCAAATATACCGAATCCTTTTTCATCTGCTTGCTCTCCGACCGATTTAAGCGCACAACAGACAACCCCAATTTCCCAAAGGTGTCAAAGATAATTGGCGTGTGCTTTGGTGATGAAGATATCACGGTTAAGGTGCTCGATCAGCGCCGCAGAGACTTCACTGCGAAATTCCCGAATTGGCCAAAGGTGGCCGCAGTAATATACAAGGACGGCGCAAAAAAAATACTCAAAGGCCTCCCCAAAGCCTAACAGCTGACCCACCTGAATACCCACATTCCAGAATTCGCCTTTTAGGGATTTCTGGAGTCCGGTTTCTCCTGCTTTTGACGCCTCTTCTCTTTTGGCTTCACCCTGTCTTGTTTTAAAATCAGAGCATGAAACTTATAAAAGTTGGGGAAGCAGCCGAGATTCTTCAAGTTCGCCCTGAAACTGTTTACCGCTGGATCTATCGAGGATTTCTGCCTTCCATCAAGCTGGGGCGCACGGTGAGAATCGATCAGGTCGAGCTGAAGCGGCTGCTTGCAGGCCTGCCTCCTCCCATCACCGCTAAATTCAACAATGAGAGAGGGTCGCATGAGTGAACTTTTCTCTCGTATCAAAACCATCCCCGAGGTGAGGGTTAGTGTTTAAGCACCCCTCTCATAGACCGTTCACACCAATCCCAAATCAGCTTCTGGAAGCGCTGTGCAGGGTAAAACTCTCGCCCAATCAGTGGAAAGTTTTGCTGTTCATAGTCCGGAAAACCTACGGCTTTCACAAGCCGTCAGATCGTATCCCGCTGTCTCAATTTTCTAAGGCCACAGGACTGGATAGGAGGCATGTCGCCAGAGCGTTGAACGGCCTCTCATGGAAACGAGTCGTCAACAAGAGTGGCTCAAGGCAAGGCAAAATATACGCTGTAGAGGAAGATCCCAGGAAGTGGCTGCCGCCTGTCATCAGTAGGTTATGGGGTCTGGCTTTGAAATCTAAACGATATCCCGATTATCGGATCACGGATAAGAGAACGGGGCGGGCTTTTCAATCTCAAACTGCAGAGGCAAAAGGCCATTTTCTGACTGAGGAGGGCACTGTGATCACACGGTTTTCTTATAAGGGGCCTTCAAGGCGGCTTCAATTTGACTACGTCGGGCCGGCGCGGGTTTTTCTGCGACTGG
>JACQRY010000109.1 GCA_016206275.1 Nitrososphaerota archaeon | reverse complement strand
GTCCATATCCGATCCAGCAACAACAGTTGCAGCATGTAGACAACTCCGTAAGGCGCCGCAAAACCGATCAGGGTTACACCGACGCGGACAAAGAAAAGAAAGACACGGAGGTTATCTCCAATATTCCGCAGTTTCAATATCAAGAATCCTGCCAGAATACTCAACGGACTTAGAACCAACAGTTCCAGATGTAGCAGAACCACTACTGCTTCTAGCCCTACGAAGTCAGAGATAGGCCCCTGCAGCTTGCAACATGCACCCCAATTGCAAAGCACGTAACTCACCCTTAGACTCGATATGATAGACTAAAATCGGATCATAGATGAGCGGGAAGAAGCCCAGTAGGAGGAAAAGAAGTACCGTCGCGTAAGTCATCCGCGTTTTGCTAGGAGCGGCTAGCGGGGCTCCCATTAAGACCTGCTTATCTGTGCAAGACCTGAATCATGAAAGATTGTCGTGTACCTGTTAGGTTAAACATAAGGCAGCAATTTGTATCGGTATCCATTCAGAGAGCGAATCCACTTTCCGAACTAATCTAGGCCCGGATCCGCCGAGTTCGCTGATAATGCATATCACGAGGAGTTCTATGAGGACATGAAGAAAGTTTTGGGCAGAACCTAGATCCTTACCGATCCAATGAGTGAATTCTTAATACATAGCTTCACGCGGCTGTACTTCAATCAGTTCGGTCTTAAGTGAGACATAAAACGATCTAGCCAGGTATCTTAATTGAACAGAATCGCTAATATTATCTGTTTAACCTGTTTAGGTGGACACCTTTAGACCACTCTTAATCGGTAAAATGCCTGGAAGCTCCCATTCTTCCCACATTTCGTCCACCCTTGACTGTACGAAGTTGAATTCAGTGTCTGTGAAGTGGGAGAATCTACCCTGATTCAACAGATATTCTTTGACAGGTGTGCGTTTCTTCCTGGCGTCGTAGTTGTAAGTCACGACCCCATTGGCGATCTCGTAGAGGGGGAAGATTCCGGATTTGATTGCCAGCTCGCCTACTTCATGGGAGTAGCGTGGATGATAGTCCCAGCCCTTGGGGCACGGATCAAGACTGTGAATGAAAGCTGGGCCTCCTGCCTCAAGAGCTTTAGTTACCTTATTCATGAAGTCGAGTGGTGGGAATGTGGCGCAGGCTGTGGCTACATATTTTACGTTCGGATGACCTACGGCCAACATTGCGGCGACATTCTTTTTCCACCGTTTGTGCATAACTCTATGCTTTGTTCCTGTTGGAGTGAAGGTCGTTTGGGCGCCCCATGTTGTTAGGCCTGTGGCTTGGATATCGGTGTTGGCTGCAGACTCATTATCGTATAATATGATCAAAAGATTGTAGTCGGTTTGAAGAGCCCCTGAAATCCCTGAGAGTCCCATGTCACCGCCCCCGATGTCTCCGCAAAACGAGATTACATTGATCTTCTCATCCACAATTTTACCCTTGCGCATCATTGCCCGTAGACCCGCAGCCATTCCGACTGCTGAAGACCCTCCAGCGCCAAGCTGCGTATGCATCCACGGAACGACCCAAGGGGTAGTCATGTAGCTAGTATTTGCTACATACATGCATCCTGTTGACCCAGATGCTACGGTTCGTGGTCCCGCAGCCTTGATGAATTGACGCATTACTAGCGCTGATTCACATCCCTGGCAGGTTCGGTGGCCTGAAGTATAAAGCTCTTCACCTGGAATATCGTGTACTCCCTTCAACAGCTTCTTCTTGATCTGCTCTTCAGAGATGAATGTCATTTATTCACGCACACCCACCCATGTAACCCTACCATTCGACGGTTCTTTCATTGCTTTAAGGGTTTCTTCATACATCATAACCGCGTCCTCTATGGAGATTTCTCTTCCTCCCAGACCAGCGATAAAGTTCACGACGCTTGGATGCTCAGCCAACGGGTATAGGCAGCTCCGAACCTCGTTAAAGACCACTCCACCCAGATCAGGAGATCCATATGACACATCTCTGTCAACAACTCCAATGCCCTTGAACCGTGACAGGCAAGACCTGAGCTCCTCAGTGGGGAATGGCCTGAACCATCTTAGCCTAACAAATCCCACCTTCTTACCTTTCTCTCTCAGTCTTCTAACCGCTGCCTTGGCTGGCATCACGATGGTACCCAAACCTAGAAGAACTGCTTCAGCATCCTCAGTCATGAACTCTTCAAAGAAAGGCTGCTCATAGTTGGTCTTGAAAACTTCGTTGTACTCTTTGTAAGCTTGGTAGATGACACCTTTAGCCCTCTTTATTGCTTCAAAATTCTGTCGCCGGATTTCCATCAGCCAGTCTTCATTTACTTGTGGAGCAATTGATATTGGGTTGTCTGGATGGAGCCTTCGCTTCCCCAAGTTATATGGAGGTAAGAATCGTTTTGCCGCCTGAATGGTGGGGACCTTGACGATATGTTGCGAGTGGGTGAGAAAGGCACCGTCAAGCGCGACCGCGCAGGGCATCGATACCTTAGGATCCTCAGCCACCCGGTAGGCTATCAGAGTGGTGTCAAGCGCTTCCTGGGCAGTAGCAGCCCAGACGAGAAGCCAACCCAAGTCCCTAACCGATAAAGCGTCATTGTGTTCTACGCCGAAGGCGCCAGGGTCGTCAAGGGCTCTATTCCCCACCATGGCAACTACAGGAAGCCGGTCAGTAGCCGTGACGACGATTGCTTCAAAGCCATACATCCAACCGGTCCCACTGCTCCCTGCGAACCCTCGTGCACCGACGGAAGCCGCGTGTTTTACGATCTCAAACTGCGAATGCTCACTGTCGGCTACGATGTATTCGGCGTCGAATTTGCCGTCAGCGATGAGCTTGGATATGTAGTCCATGACCTCGGTGTAGGGCCTTATCGGATAAGCTGCTATCACATCCACATCGGCAAGCCTGACTGCGTGAGATACAGCTTGGCAGCCCGTTAGCAGTTCCTCCTTCTCGTAGACGGATTCGAGAATTGATTCTCTTGCCATTACTCTTTCACCTTGGGAGGAACCGGTTTGTCAACGGTCTTGATCTCAAGACCCCTACCGGTTACAACGGGATGTATGATGCGTTCCTGCCCTTTCTTCTCTTCAGCCCATTTTATGTAACCTTTGGGATCCTTCTTGTGGAACTCCCATGGGCTGGCCTCATCCTCAAAGCGCAGCTCGTCCACCATGATTATACATTCTTTGACAGGACAGACTTCGGCGCATTTGCCGCACCCCGTGCAGTACTCGAAGTTGATGTCATAGAGGCCATCAGGCGTAGGATCAAAGCATTCAT
>JACQRY010000120.1 GCA_016206275.1 Nitrososphaerota archaeon | reverse complement strand
TCTGTCGCACCAATATCCACCCCAAGCTCCAGGGTAGGAGTGCAGGCAACTGTTTGGAGTAACCCTCTCTTGAATAACTCCTCCACACTTTTCCTATGGGCAGCTGAAAGCCCAGCTCTATGCACCTCCACATTCACACCGTTCCTCCTACCGTAGAACGCCGTCAACTCCGCCCCAAGATGCGAATTCGCGAAGCACAGTGTACGATATTTGAACGAGGAAGCTTTTTTGATCAAATCTATCACAAGACCTAGATGGCTACGCAGCGAAGGGAAGAGCATGAGGAAATGGCTTTCTCCCCGTCTGCCTCCCTCTGCCCTCACAAGCTTAAGGGGCTTCGAAAACAGTTCTTCGCAAAACTCTTTGGGGTTGCTTATTGTGGCTGAGGCAGCAGCAACCTGAAAACCTCCACATGCCCTAGCAAGTCTTCTAAGAATAAAATACACATTGGTCCCAAAAGTACCTGTGTAAACATGAACATCGTCTACCACTACGTGCTTTATTCCCGTAAGCAGTCTCGAAAAAGGCGTACTGTGCATAAGATGATAGTGAACAATATCAAAATTCGTGACAACGATCTGGGAAGGAGATTCTAAGAATTGCCTCCTTTCCTTCGGGGGAGTATCACCATCGAAGACACTGACATCAACGCCTATTGGACTGGCCAGTCTTCTAAGCCTAGGCAACTGGTCTCTAGCCAAGGCCTTTGTGGGGTAGATGAAGAGGGCTTGAACCCCTATTCTGGTGGTCTTTAGAGGGCTTATTTGCTTGGTGCGGCGTCTGACAAGCTCTATTACCGGTATGGCGAAGGCTTCGGTCTTCCCGCTTCCAGTAGGAGCCACAATGACTGCGTCTTCCCCCTTCAGTAATAGTGAAGCACCTTCAGCCTGAAACCTGTAGAGCTTGCGTATTCCCAATGCCTCAGCAGCATTAGCCAAAGACTCGTCCACGTCAAGTCCTAATACGCTCCCGTCCATCTCAGGTTCCTCTGCCTTCAACTGTCTGTAAGAGACAAGATAATCAGACTTGGAGAATGCGGCATCCCTAACTATCCCCGGCAGTTCTTCCACTTCTCTTCCCTGTCCTCTGACTAGAGCCACAACCTCGCCGGGTTTTCTGATCACTCCTTCCTCAGCCAAGAAGGTGTCTAGATCGCCTAACGCCTTGCAATGTCCAGTGTCATAATGTTCTAGAAACGTGAGATAGGCTTCATCTGCGCTCGGCGCGCCAGGAATGACATCCGCTAGGCGGCATTTCGAGCAAGAAGTAAGATATCTTCCGTCGAATAACCGTTTGATTTCGACTTTGGAGCTGCACTTGGGGCAGCGATATCTTTGCAAGACCCTGCCAGCGAAAACTGTTATGGACCTATGTTCAGAAACTGCTTCATCTGGTTAATCAGAAACTGCCTGTGGTCCTTCACGGAGAAATCCAAGCGGTACTCGTTGATAACCTTCATCTCCATCGTCTTCCATTCCTCCCAGCAGCTCTTACAGGTGTTGTTTACGATCTTCTCGCCGAGAGGCCCTACAATAGGGGGCTCAGAAAGAGGGTCAGTTAGCTTGCCGCATCTTTGACACGCGATCATTTTCTAAATGTAACCTGAATAGAAACCTTCTTTCAGCTAATAATCCTTTTCGAAGAGAAGCAACCTCATCATAGTAGCGCTTGGAGAGGGATGTCTTTGTATCTACCATCGGGAAGTGATCTTCTTATAGAGATCGGCAGTGCCCTAGTGCTAAGCTCTTTAGTCGCTATAGTAATGGGGTCTCTGTCATTCTCCCCAAGGCTCACAAACGGTGGCGCGCCCAAGGATAGTTGAAGAGCTCTCGCTCCAATGATCCTTGCCCTCTCGTATTTCGTGAGCTTAGGGCTTCCTATTTCTACAGCGAGGGCTTCTCTGCGAGTCGTCTTGCGGACAGGCTGTTCCGCTGCTTCAGGCTTGCGTTTCACAGTTTTTCTAGCCGCTTTCGGAGATGTCTTCGATGTCTTACGTTTCTTTTCCGTCTTGTCTCGACGAGAAGTTGCCTTAACAGTCTTCGCTTTAACAGTCATAGTCACGACGCCCAGGGCCCCCGAGGAAGACTAAGGCGCCAGAACCCCACCACATAAGTATTGCGATGAACCTGCAGAAAGCATCAAGAT
>JACQRY010000112.1 GCA_016206275.1 Nitrososphaerota archaeon | reverse complement strand
AGTGAGAAGAATCAGCATCCTTGTTCCAAACCAACATGCAAATCGGCGCACCAGTGGTGTAGCCGCGGAAGACTCCTGAAAGGAACTCGACCTTATCTTCCTCCTTTCTCATAGTTGTAACGGCTGAGGTTCCAGGCTTTCTTAGATCCAGCTCCTTCTGGATCTCTTCCTCGGAGATCGGGAGACCTGCCGGGCATCCCTCTATGACGACGCCTACGCATCTTCCGTGGCTTTCACCGAAACTGACAACTACGAATCTTTCACCTAGGATGTTACCTGGCATTAGTCTTTCACCTCTATTTTCGCCCCCATGTTCTTTAGGTCTTCTATGAAACTAGGGTAGGAAACATCCACTGATTCAGCGCCCTCCACGGTTACGCCTTCCTCGGACACTAGTCCTGCTATGCAGAAGGCCATGAACATGCGGTGATCGTCATGTGCGTCGAGGAGGCATTTCTTAAGCCTGCCCTTCGACCTCAACACCAAGCCATCCTGCTTCTCTTCCGCTATGACACCGAGCTTAGGTAGTTCCTGAGCCAGCACTGAGATCCTGTCAGTCTCCTTAAATCTGGCGTGGCCAACCCCGTAGATCCTGACTTCCTCAGAGGCTTTGAGGGCTATGGTTGCTACAACGGGTAGAAGATCTGGTGAATCAGATAGGTCAAAGCTTCCTCCTCGAAGTTCACCACCTTGAACAACGAGTTCACCTTTGTCGCGGTGGGCAACAACTTTGGCGCCCATTGTCTCTATGATGCCTATTATGACGCGGTCTGCTTGGGGTAGATCAAAGTTCAGTCCCCTTGCGCCTATGGAGCCACCAGCCAAGGCTCCTGCGGCAGCTATGAATGCTGCGGAACTGAAATCTCCTGGGACTGTGAAATCTATGGGGGTGTATGAATGGTTGCAAGGAACTGTATATACGCAATCACCTGTCTCTTCTACATTGCCTCCGAACAATCGGATCATTTGCAGTGTAGAGTCAACATAAGGCTTCGAAACCCTCTTGCCGACAACAGTTAGAATAGTATCTGTTTTGGCGAATGGTGAAGATATCAGAATAGAGGTTATGAATTGCGAGGAGACGTCGCCTCTTATGTCGGCTGAGCCTCCTTTCATTCCGCCAGCCTTCACGATGATTGGCGGACACCCGTTTATCATTGTCGACCAACATTCTACTCCTAACGAGTGTAAAGCGTCCAGCAGGGGCTGCATAGGTCTCTTCCTAATACTGTGATCCCCGGTCAGCACAGTATAGCCTTGCGGTGCTAGTGAAGCTAGCGACGTCATAATCCTTATTGTGGTTCCAGAATTGTCGGTGTTGATCACGTCATCTGGAGTCTTGAACTGCTTTATGCCGTCGATTCTTATTGCGCCGTTCTCCTGTTTCAGGGAGGCGCCGAAGGCTTTGCAAGCGTTTATGGTGGCAATAGTGTCTCTGGATAGAAGAGGTCTGCTTACTGTCGAGGATCCGTCTGCGAGTGATGCTAGAGTGATGGAGCGATGAGTGTAGCTCTTGCTCGGAGGAATCCACACGCTTCCTTCAAGCCTTGAAGGCAACACTTTGACGGCTACCACTCGGCTTTAGCCTCCGCTTTGTTGCGGTTGAGTTTGGTCTGAATAACTTTTCCCCCCTGGCTTTTCCAGTTGTCAAACACTTTGCCTGCATCCTCTTCGCTTCGACACAAGGCAGCTACAGCAGGGCCTTTGCCTGATAGACCAGCGGATAGAGCTCCTGCTATCAGAGCATCAATGGACGGCTTCGGGTTAAAGCCTAGAGCGGCTGAATACGCTAAACCATTGATGGCCAATGCTTCCAAGTATTTGCCTTGGAGAGCAAGTGCAAAGGCTTCTTCGGCAACAATCTTCACAGCGCGAGCTCTTTCAACATCAACCCGTCCCGTGTAGTGGCGGGTCTGAGGAACAAGAATTAGCACTTTCATATCTTCGTCGACTGAGTCTCTTCGAAGGATCCTCCGGTTCAGGTTGTTCGTAACTACGAATCCTCCCAAGTAGCTTGCAGCGGCATCATCGAGGGCGCCTGTCAAGGTTACACGCGCCTTCAGGGAGGCGTCCACGCCGATATTGATAACAGTAAGATCGTCTTCACTCTTGCCTAGAGCAGTTATTGTAGCCAAGGCGACTGCGTTGGATGCTGTGCTAGAGCTCTTCAAACCTCTTGCTACAGGCACCTGTGAAATGGTTTCCACCTTCGCGCCTCGATTCCTCACATTGTAACGAGCAAACACTTCTCTGACAACAAGCTCTGAAAGCCTTGTCCCAATATTTTCTTCTCCCCTAATTGCGACTTCGATCTTGCCTGGGTCATCGGTCAACTCGACGGTAGCTTCGGTGGTAAGGTCTATGCCTAATGCTGCGCCCTTGCCTGTGGCAATGGCGTTAACTACAGTTATTGCGCCGTGAACGATTGCTCTAGCCTTCACGATTTGCTCCCAAGCCTTCCAGAACAGCCCTCTCCATCACTTCAACAGGGGGATCCGTTTGGGTCCAAAGTCTGAAAGCTGCAGATCCTTGGGCTACTAGCATTTCGTACCCGGGAATTGTGCTTGCGCCAGCGGATTCTGCGTACTCTAAGAGTTTTGTTTTGATAGGGTTGTAAACAAGATCGTAGACAAGTAGGTCGGTTCGTAAGAGTTCTGCTGAAACGGGGCTGTCTGCGATGTTTGGATGCATGCCTAGTGGTGTTGCGTTTATGATGATGTCTGAAGCCTTTACTGTTTCTTTGATGGTCTTTGGTGTGAGGGGCTTTGTGTTCAGCTTGTCTCCAGCCGTTCCTTTGAGGGCGTGGGACAGTTCACGCATCCTGGAACCAGTTCTGCCCAGAACAGTTATCGATTCGCATCCTCCGATAGATAAGCCTGCTACACAGGAGCGGGCTGCGCCCCCAGAGCCAAGAACCGTAACTCTGGTGCCCGACAGGCGTATTCCTCTTGATCGAAGAGGGGCAAGAAAACCTTCTACATCCGTGTTAAACCCTACTAGAAGTGAGTTGTTCCTAACTACAGTGTTGACTGCGTCCAGTCTTCTTGCCGATGCATCAAGATCGTCAAGGTGGTTGATTATGTCAACTTTATGTGGGATAGTAACATTGATACCTAAGATCCTCAGCGCCCTGAGCCCCGTTACTGCTTCGGCGAGGGCCTCCTTCTTAACGTTGAAAGCCACGTAGACAAAGTTGAGCGCACGAGCTTTGAAAGCGGCGTTATGCATTCGAGGCGAAAGACTGTGACCCACGGGATCTCCGATAATGCCGCAGATCTTCGTGTTTCCATCGATCATACCCTTTTCACACCTTGATAGAGTGTCTTCAAATCATCCAAGGCTACCTGTCCAGCCGCGGTCGGCATATGCGGAAGAGAAGCGTAGGTGAAGGGACTACCAAATAGCGGACATAATATACGTGAAACTACACCCTTCTCTCCCATACAAAAAGCTATGAGAGGGCGCCGCGCTTTGGCGTATAGTGAGAGAACAGTGAAATTATCATCCACACTGTTGGCAGCAGTCACAATCTTCACAGTTTCCGAATATTTCTCTGCCTTTCTGAGGATCGTGGTCAAAAGCGGAGACTTAGGGGTGTTTTCAAGACTATGCCAAGACACGATCACCCCTTGGGCCTTACGTTTCAATTCACCGATCAGGGGACTGTTGCTTGATACTGTGTCAAGCTCCAAGTCGATGAATCTAGGATGCAGAGATGCAGCTTTTCCCAAGATCTTCAGTCTCTCCTCGTCTGTTCCTTGGAAGACGCCTCCCTCACGCGGGGGTCTGCACGTGAAGATGCATTGATCTAAGAATCTGTTGCAAGCCTTCTTTAAGTCTCTGATATCAAAGTCTTTTAGGTAATCGAGACGTATCTCCACGTAGTCCGAGCCACTTTCAACCGCTTTGGTCAGCCTCTTCACCAATACCGATAAGTCTGTAGCGTAGACAGAGGTGCATATCTTTGGCCTCCATCGGCCAGCCTTAAGGGATGTCATCTCTCTACGATATACTCGTCAACGGCGATTCCGAAGTGCCTGCCTTTTACTTTAGAAACCAAAGCAGTAACTTCGTCTCCAACCTTTAGCTCGGTGACCGGGATGGGGTGGCCGTTCTTGCCTACAAGGGCGATGGTTTCAGCGTTCTGGAGGAGAACTCCCCCAACCTCGCCGTCAAGATCCGCCTTAACCAGTCTTAGAGGCCTTCTCTCGATCTTTGACCTGCCTACGACAGAAGTTCTCGTGGAACCATCTTTCGCGACCACTAGAATTTCGTCGCCGCTTTCAATCTCCGACAGATACTTGGTTCGCCCATTGGGGAGAAGAGTGTAGCTATGCACCGCACCGGCATTTACTCTAAAAGGGCGGGGGGACGTGAACTTTGAGCCTCCTGACT
>JACQRY010000111.1 GCA_016206275.1 Nitrososphaerota archaeon | reverse complement strand
TGGCTGACGACTCTCCGCTCAACTTCCCCTGTAACTTCCTCTCTCTTCGGAGCGATAGAGTCAATCTCATCGATAAATATGATGGTTGGGGCCTTCTCTCTCCCCTCTTTGAAGATCTCTCTGAGCCTAGCCTCGGACTCTCCGTAGAACTTGCTCATAATCTCCGGGCCGCTGATACTGATGAAGTGAGCCGCACTCTCGTTTGCCACGGCTTTGGCGAGCAGAGTCTTCCCTGTCCCAGGAGGACCATAAAGAAGGACACCTTTCGGAGCTTCAACACCCAGCTTCTCAAAGATCTCTGGGTGCCTCAAAGGCAGCTCAATCATTTCGCGAACCTTTTGTATTTCTTCTCTCAGACCACCGATATCTTCGTAGGTTACCTGCGGAACACCGCGTAGAGTTTCTCCTTTCTCAGAGATTACAAAGACCGTACGCTGCCCGATCAACACTGCTTCAGCAGAAGGGTTTACCCCCACGACTTGAAAGGTCAACCTGCCTCCAAAGTAGGGGATCATTATGTTGTCACCCTTGGTTACCGGCACTCCCTCCAAAGCGTCAGCTAGGTAGCGTTCATCAATGGGCGGAATAGCCTCCAAGGGGGCGACAACAATCTTCTCCGCGGGAAGGGCCTTAATCTTCTTGATAGTAATCGTGTCCCCGATGGCGACACCAGTATTGTTTCGTATCAAACCATCAATTCTAATTACGCCTCGTCCTTCGTCAGACGGGTAGAGTGGCAGACATTTTGCAACGGTCTTGCGTTTGCCTTTTATCTCTATAATGTCCCCTGTAGAGGCCTCGGTTGAGTCCATAGCATCATAGTCGATTCTTGCTACTCCTCTTCCGACATCTCTAGTGTACGCTTCCAGGACTTTTAGTTCAACGGTCTTTTGGCTCAGAGGCTTTCCCCCTCACTCTACCTTAATTTTCGTGTACCCTTTATTAGCCTTGTCCTTAAGTCGGAAGGTAATCTCTAAGATTCCGTTTAAGTATGTGGCTGTTGCGGTGTCTGGCAACACAGGTGCATGATGTTGTACGTTTGTTCTGTATTTTAGCTCTTCTCTACCTGCTGATACTGTGGTTTCGTTTTCGGTCGACTTGATGTCGATGTCATTCTTCTCTATGCCTGGCATTTCAAGTATGATTTTGAGGTCGCCTCGCTGCTGGTCAACTAGTTGGTCGCTGAATGGTTCTCTGAAGCCTTCTTTAAGGGGTTTGTCGCCAAACGATTTTATTACAGGCACTCCGTTTGAATTGAATCTAATAGAGAAACCGTAGACAAGTGGTTTTGAGATGGCGTGTTGCCCTCCTTCGTAGAGTCCTTTGATAACGTGTTCGATCTCTTCTTCCGTCTCCTCCATGAAGCTCTCTAAGTCATCCATTATGTCGTGAATCCATCTTTTATTGTTCCACATAGTTAGTAACCAGTGGTTACTAACTATCGGATAACTTATAAAGGTTTCGACAGCATACGTGGATGGGCTTTGAAGACAGACGCAATATACAAGATCGCATCGTCACCTATTCGTCTTAGGCTTATAGAACTCCTACGACACAGACCTAGAACTCTGCCTGAACTCGCCAGAGAACTATCAATAACAACCCAAGCTGCCATTAAGCACGTAAACATACTTGCTGATAACAGAATAGTGGAAAAAACAACTCTAGGTGGAGGAGAACATCAGAGGCCTAGACACATCTACAGATTAAGTGCAATCATAGATTCCTTAAAGACCGAAGATAACGAGGTTTCTTCATTGCAGATCTTCATCAAAAGAAGACTTGTAGAAACAGCCGATCTCAGACCTAGAACAACGTCCAGAAAAATCATAGAAATACTTCAAGAAATTGAAGAAGAAGCAAGCATTTGGCGCAGAAGACTAAGACTGGCAAGGCAACGTGAGAAGAGACTCTTTCTGCTGTTAGCCGCCCTAGATGAAGAGCGTAGTATTTTTCTAAAGACTGTGGGTTTCACACCTGTGGACGAGACTCTTCTTTCAGCGCATTTGGATGGAATGGATCAAGCGGGTCTGAAGAACCTATGTAAAACTCTTAGCGTGGAGACAGCGGCAGTAGAACGGTTTCTACACAAGCTTTCAGAAGTCTGGCAAGGCTAAGTTGTCGGTTAACTAGATCGAGAGGGCATTTCTCATTCTAAAGAACCTTGTCCATATCTTATAGGCAAAAAGAACTTCTAGAGCTATGATTGTAACGGCTGCTGACATCATTGCTTGCTCCAGCGTGACCTGCAGACGGTTCACCGATATGTCTACTACTCTCTCAGGTGAGTCCACGAAAAACAGGGAGGTGGCTGTGGCACCAAGAGAGCTGACGGTGACAGCATAGCTTCCTCTGGGCATCGTCATACCAGGCATGATACCTTCAGACCAGTGAACTTCGGTTTCAAACGCTTCTGTGAGACCGCTTCGCCGATAAACTTGAATTGTGCCAGTATCTATGGGAATCCCTAAGATGTCCTTGACTCTGAATTCGATTCTGCCTGCTGCCACATTTACAATTTGGCTTGAAAGAGGACTGATGGTGAGAACTTGTGGGGAAACCGCTCCTCTGAAGCTTACTCCATTTACTGATAGACCTATCCTCACTGTCTCTTGGTTTTTCGACAATAGTACATACGTGTCTCCTTCCACAGTGACGTGACTTCCTGTTTCACTATTAAGAGTCATTTGGTATCCTGAGAGAGGGCTCTGAGTCAAGTTGTTGAAAACAGTGATTCTTGCGACTGGTGGTATTGCCGACGAGTTCCACATAAGTTGGGCGCCGTTAACCTTAGTGAGCAAGTAGAGCCTGTACTCAGATGCCTCGGTAACATTGTCTCGCAGAACATAATCAAACGAAGACGTTATAGCAGGTGACGAAAATTCGTCTGCTATTGCCACGACCAATCCTTGAGGCAGGTAGTAAACCGGAATCTTCGTAATAAAGATAGAATCTTCTGTTTGAGTGTAGACCTGTATACTGCCCTTACCGAATCTTAGTGGCATCGTTCCTCCCGTGCCCACTTTGCCCAGCGAAGGAAGAGTGATCTCCATCCTATCTTGGGAACTGTTGGTAAGAAAGAGTCGTGATGTTGGGGTTCTTGTTATGATGCCCGTTACCGTTATAATAGTGGTTCGATCAGCTTGCGTCTTATAGAAAGGCATGTCTATTGATGCTTCCACCCAGAATACGGCTGAGACATCGCTTGAGACTGGTGTAGATAGCGAGGGGAATCCCTCCTCGTCTTCACCCAAATCAGGGATATATGGCGCAAAAGCCACTCTATCTGGCCGCTCAGCCGCTTGAGTCATCCTAATCTGAAAAACTGAGCCTTTCAAAACACCGCCATGAAGCTCTCGTAAGAAGAAGGCAGGTGGATGTCTCACCAAAACCAAGTTATGAGGCTCTAAAGTTTCATCGGAAAGTATTCTCACAGTGCCTCTTGAAATCAGAGACTGGTTCTCGAGCTCGAAACTGTTCTCAAGATCCACTTGGTCTAGAAAACGCTTCTGAAGCCGCACTAGATAAGATGAAGAGAAGTCTTGCCCCCGAACTTCCAGTGTCCATCGCCCGGGAGGATCTGCACTGCTAAAAGTGTAGATAGGCGTAGGTCTCCTATCAACAAGCACCGATGCGATAACCCTGCCTCTTGGATCAAGCAAATTGGCTCTTGAAGGTTCTAACGTGTAGAGCCAAAGAGGTTCGCCAGACATGAACACTGGTGCTCCGTAGACCTCGGCGTCGTAG
>JACQRY010000117.1 GCA_016206275.1 Nitrososphaerota archaeon | reverse complement strand
GAATGATAGTAACATATTTAAGACTCTTAATAATAATCCAGCCATATGCCGATAATAAGCATCTCCCTAAACGACGAAATACTCTTAGAAATAGACAGAACTCAGAAGACTTTAGGATTCTCAGGCAGATCCGAACTCATACGCTCCGCAGTCAGAAGTTTTCTCGCTGAAACTAAAAACATGGCTAACATAAGCGGCCGAATGAACGCCATCTTACTCGCCACACACGATCAAAGCGCAGAAGATGTTGTAACCAAGATCAAACACAGCTTCGACGACGCCATTGTTACCCATACGCACAGTAAGCTGGATAGTGGTAAATGCTTGGAGACATTCACCTTACTAGGAGAAGCCGAGAGAATCGACAAGATGTTCAGAGCCCTCCAGGTCAGCAGAAAGGTCGACTACGTCAAACTAGTATTAGCTTAAATCCTTTCTACGCAAACCTTAAACCATATTCAATCAAAAGCTAGATTGATTACTGCTTGACCAAGGCTGCACCAGAAGCCCTTACGTCACGTAAGCTTTCTGTCAGAATTGCTGGCCTAACCCTTCATGCACCAACCATGTTGGCAGCAGGGGTAGTTGGGATAACTACCCATCTACTCCATAGAGCCCTTGACTCTGGTGCAGGAGCTGTGGTGACCAAGTCGATTGGCCTGCAGCCAAGAGAAAGTTACCGTAACCCCACCGTGGTAGGCGTAGAATGCGGTTATCTTAACGCAATCGGACTGGGTAACCCTGGCGTCGAAGCCTTCTCGGAGCAGCTCAAGAAACTTGATCGCGGCCTTCCGATAATTATGAGCCTGTTCGGTTCGGGGCCTGACGACTTCTCTAGGATGATCCCCATACTCAAGAATACACCCGTCAAAGGCTTCGAGCTTAACTTGTCATGTCCGCATGTGAAAGGAGTAGGTGTTGAAGTGGGGCAGGACCCTGAAATGGTATCTAAGGTGGTTTCCCTTGTGAAGCGCGGCGTGAAGAAGCCTGTCTTCGTTAAGGTCTCTCCTAACGTGGACAGTGTGGTTGAAATCGCAAAGGCTGCAGAGTCTGCCGGGGCAGATGGGATTACTGCCATAAACACTTTGAGGGCTATGACCATTGACATCGAGACAAAGCGTCCAGTCTTATCGAACAAGTTCGGAGGTTTGTCTGGTTCAGCTATCAGACCTGTAGCAGTTAGA
Source organism: Nitrososphaerota archaeon (assembly GCA_016206275.1). GTDB lineage: Archaea > Thermoproteota > Nitrososphaeria > Nitrososphaerales > JACQRY01 > JACQRY01. Next base: position 4,166 of record JACQRY010000117.1, on the reverse strand, counting down.
TGCGTTTACGAGATATCCACCTCGGTGCGTATACCTGTTATCGGATGTGGAGGAGTGTCCAAGTGGTCTGACGCGGTTGAAATGCTTCTCGCAGGGGCTTCCGCGGTGCAGGTAGGAACAGGATTAGCTACTCAGGGCTACAGTGTGTTCAGTGGCATCAATGAAGGCATACTCAGATATCTGGATGAACATGGATTCGAGAGCGTAGAGCAGATTGTCGGGTTATCCCACTCATTCTGACAGGCCAAGAATAGTCAAGGTAGAAGAGTCTAGGATAGAGACTGAGACTGCTAGAACCATATTCTTTCGTGACGAAGCGTCTCTTAAAGCTAAGCCGGGGCAGTTCGTCATGGTTTGGGCTATGGGTGCTGATGAAATGCCTATGAGCCTAGCAGCTATGAACGATAAGGGAAGATCTGCAGTAACGGTGAAGCCATGGGGGCCTGGTAGCAACTTGCTCTGCAGCCTAAAGTCGGGGGATGTAATCGGGGTGCGGGGTCCTTATGGAAACAGTTTCACACCCAAGAAAGGCTCAGTTCTGCTGGTAGGAGGCGGATCAGGCGTCGCCCCTCTTATTCCTTTATCGCAGACTCTGCAGGAAATAGGTGCAAAAGTTACTTTTGTCTTAGCAGGCAAGACAAGCGGAGACCTTATGCTGCTGGGCGAGGCAAAGAAGATCATCTCTAAACCTCCGCATAATCTGATTATTGTAACTGATGATGGTAGTGCAGGTGTGAAAGGCTTGGCTCCAGATGCTGTAAGAAGTCTCCTAGGTAAAGAGGTCGTCGATCAGATCTATTCATGTGGACCAGAAAAGATGATGCGAATGGTATTCGATCTGGCTGAAGAGAAAAGAATACCTGTCGAGGCCAGTCTTGAGAGACCTATGGAGTGCGCTATCGGGCTTTGCGGCATCTGCGCCGTAGGGAAATACTTGCTTTGCAGGGATGGGCCTATCCTAGACTCTCAACAGCTCAAGGCGGTTTCAAAAGAATTTGGATCTAACAGATTGGACAGGGCTGGTAGAGTGGTGCCTGTTTAGCCGTTGGCGAAGATTTACTTTCCTGGGGCAGGTGGACTGCTAGCCGCCCACACCTGATGACCACTATAGCCGCCTATCCTTGTGATGAGTCCCTTTGACTCAAGTGATCTGAGAGCTGCCATGGCCACAGAACCATTGACTCCCAATGCTCGTGCAGCTGCACCCAAGGTTACTGCTTTGAGTTGAATAAGAGCCTTCAAGGTCTCTTTCTCGTCTAGTCTGGATGCTGAGAAAACTTGCTTTTGCGGGGCAGATCCGTGTGATTCTTTCCCCTTCTTTTCTTTCTTAGTAGGTTGAGAATCTTTGCTCCCTGTTGAACCTTGACTCTTCTCTGACTGCGACATCGACTTCTTTTTCGCTCCACCCAATAAATATCTCCAAATCACCATTTGCTTCCACGGAGTTTTTAATCTTTCCCCTTCAACCACATTTACGTTAACTGCTTCCAAGTCTTTCAATAATTTACAAGAATATCTCTCGTGCCGAAGGAAAAAGTATATCAGTTAAACTTGTGAGACGTCGAACAGAACGGTTTGACTCTTAGCTCGACGCCTGATATGATACTTGGAGTAATCGCTGTATTTGCTCTGGGCGCAGGCGCCTACAGGTTCAAGGCTCTTGATGCACGCGGATCAATTGCAGGCGTATGCATGGCCCTCGCTATATTCTTCGGTGGGGGATGGAGGTGGCTTGGACTACTGCTGATCTTCTTTGGCCTAGCCACTTTCTTCACAAAATTCAGAAGAGATTATAAGAAAACTCTGGGTGGAGTCCAAGAACAAGAAACCATAAGAGGTGTTCGTAACGCCGTTGCCAATGGTAGCGTTGCTGCCGCCGCAGCCATAGCAGAAGGATTAATTGGGGGAAACATTTTTGGAGCAGTGTTCCTAGGTGCATTAGCTACATCTACTGCAGACACCCTTGCAACAGAGATAGGGCTTCTAAGCAGGGAAAAACCCCGTCTAATCATCAGTCTAGGAACGACGGTTCCTCCTGGAACATCAGGTGGGATTACGGTGGTGGGCACTCTTGTAGGAATATCTTCCGCTATTCTGATAAGTATTATCGCAGTAATCATTAATGCTGCTAGTATCATCCCAGCAAAGATGCTTTTGGCAGGTAGTATAGGAGGGATTGCGGGCGTAATCTCAGATAGTTTTTACGGTGCGTCCTTACAGGGACGTTACAAATGCGGGGCTTGTGGAACAGTTTCTGAGTCGCGTCGTCATCATGACGCCAAGGGTGTTCCAGTCCAGGGAATTGGCTGGATTGAAAATAATACCGTGAATTTTCTGAGCACCCTAACAGGTGCCGTAGTGGCTGTTATTGTTCTGCTTACTGTTTGAAGAGGTCTTCGCCGCGCAGTATTTTGTCGAGTGTTGTCTCTATTTGGTCACTCTTGATTCGGATTTGCTTCATACTGTCTCTGTCCCTAAGGGTTACAGTCTGGTCTTGTAGGGTTTGGTAGTCCACGGTTATGCATGCTGGGCATCCTATTTCGTCCAGTCTTCTGTATCTTCTGCCGACGGAGCCTGACTCGTCGTAGAATACATCATATCTGGTTTTGAGTGGGTTGTAGATTTTCTTAGAGAACTCTGGTATACCGTCTTTGTTGACTAAGGGAAGTATTCCGACAGTTATGGGCGCGAGATCTGGTCTGAGTTTTACGACGCTTCTTTCCGGCTCCTGTGCATAGGCGTGTTCCATGATGCAGTAGATGCTTCTATCGATGCCCATCGAGAGTTCAAAGACATGAGGAACCACTTTCTTATCTCCATCAAGTACCGATATATCCTGACCACTTACCTTTGCGTGGGCAGCCAAATCGTATCCAGTTCTATAGTTGCAGGCTACCAGCTCGACCCATCCTAGGCTTGTCTCAACTTCGAAGTCGAAGGCTTCTTCCGCGTAGAATGCTTTCTCTTGGCCTCCTAGGCGTCTGAATCTGCTTCTCTTCATGTCTAGTCCTGCCTTGTCGTAGAATTGGTGTAGGAGTGCTAAGTAGTATGCTACTAGCTTATTGGGGACATGCTTAGATTCGAAGGCTTCGCTACATTTTACTCCTTGGAGTAGTGTTCCATCTAGGTCTAGGTTGATCGTCTGATCTCTTAATTCCTCGTATTTGTCTAGGTTGTTTGCCTTTTCAGGGTTGAAGAAGACCTCTATCTCTGCTTGATAGAACTCTCTCAGTCTCATGACTCCCTGTCTGGGCGCGATCTCGTTTCTGAAGCTTTTGCCGAACTGAGCTATCCCGATGGGAAGTTTAAGCCTCATGACTTTGAAGAGGCGTGGAAAGTCCACGAAGATGCTTTGACAGGTCTCGGGTCTGAGGTAGGAGTCGTCATCGGCTGCACCTACGCCGAGACGGAACATCAGGTTGAATCTTCTGGCTTTTCCGAGGGGGCCTTTGCAGCTGGGACATTTTAAACCAGTTTCAAGTATCATTTGGTCTAGTTGTTCAACTGGAAGTCTCTCGGGGACCAGTTTGCCTGTTGCCTCCTGGAGCAATCTGTCTGCTCGATGGGTTGCTCCACACTTTTCGCATCTTACAATAGGGTCAACGAAGCTTTCTAGGTGGCCTGACGCGACGAAGACTTTCTTTGACATGACTTGGGACCCGTCGATTTCGTTCATTCCGTCTCTGCGGACGAGTTCCCTTCTCCAGAGGTCCACATAACGGTTTTTCACGGTGTTGCCGTGGGGGCCGTAGTCCCAGAAGCCTGCTAGAGCATCTGAATAGATTTCGCAGCTGGGCATGAGGAATCCTCTCTCCAGAAAGAGCTTCATAATCTCGTCGTAGCCCATTCTTCTCAGTCGTCTGAGCGTCGAAGGTCTCCTTAAAGATGTTACTTTCAGAGTGATGCATTGGAGTAAACAGCTGAAAATAGAGTTTGGCAAAGCTTTTCCTAGCTGGATTAAAGAGGAGGCTTGAACCTTTGTTCATCCTGAGCCATAATCAGGTTGTCGAACCTCACATGGCATTTTTCTCCCGCAAGGCCCTTACTTTTCCTAGTAAGCTAGAAAGTTCTGTTTCAGTGTATTGGTATTTGTATAGTTGTCTTTCTAGGCCGTGAAGACGGATTTAGTATCGGTTTTCTTTGTTTGATAGTGTTCTTATCAACGG
>JACQRY010000127.1 GCA_016206275.1 Nitrososphaerota archaeon | reverse complement strand
GTGGCAGCATCGATCTATCATGGGTGAAGAGCAGTGGTAAAGGCAGGGTCTACTCGTATTCAATAATAAGGCACGTGGTTATGAATAGCATGGCTTTCGAAAAAGAGCTGCCCTATGCCCTAGCCCTCATAGATCTAGACGACGGCGTCAGGGTAACCGGTCAAGTAGTAGACTGCAAACCTGAAGAAGTTAAAATAGGGATGGAAGTTGAAGCCTACTTTGAAGACATAGGTGGCGTATCCGTCTTCAAGTTCCGACCTAGACGCTAACCTCTTTTGGGGAAGTAGGAGAACACCTTGGTTGACAGAAGCCTGATCATTCGCTCGAACTCGTTGCCTTTGACGCCGGGAAGCCTGATTCTCAGATTTAACTGATCCACGCCAATCTTAGCATATTTTTCGATTGTGTCTATACACGTTTCAGCTGAGCCTACAATAGCGAACTGCTCCATAGCTCCACCCAGATCCCCAACATAATCCACGTCTCTGCCGCTAGCATCCTTCAAAGCATTGCGTTCAGAATACCACTTGGCGAACTCGGTGAAGTATGGAGTAAAATTCTTCACAGCTCCAGAATTGCTCTTTTCAACCCAAAGCACTCTGTTGGCGGCTACGAAGCTTCGGTTGCCCTTCGGCACAGTTTTCTTATAGTGAGATACGAGTACTGCTAACTTGTCTTTAGAATGATTACTTGCTCCGATCCAGCCGTCGCCGAGCTTAGCGGCCCTCTCGGCTCCCTGCGAGGTGCCTCCCCCGATCAATATTGGTGGATGAGGCTTTTGAAAAGGCTTCGGTATCACACCAACTTTCTGATAGGTGAAATGCTTTCCATTGTGGGACACTTGCGGGCTGGTCCAAAGCTCTTTGATTAACGATATAGATTCCTCGAAGCGGCCGCCAAGATCCTTACGAGGTACGTTAAAGTGGTCTCGGTTGACTCCTGAGCCGAGTGCTGCCCCGAGCACTACGCGGCCTCCTGACAAGCAGTCTATTGTTGCGACATCTTCGGCGAGCTTCAGGGGATCGTAGATAGGTAAGAGAAGGACTCCAGTCCCCAGCCTGATCCTTTTGGTTGCAAAGCAGATGGCTGATAGTGCGTGCAACGGTGACGGTAAGTGTCCATGTCTTGGAGATGCACCATGGCTCTCGCCTGCCCAAATGGAGTCGAATCCAAGTTTCTCCGCTAGAAGCGCGTGTCCAGTAAGATCTCGGGGGGAAACAGGATTATTGGGGTCTTTTGACAACATGTCGTAAGCTAATGCAAATTTCAAGTCTAGTATTCCTCTGATTCCATCGCAAAAGGCGTTAACTTGAGTTATTTATCCCCATTAGTTTAGAATTATGATCGATGGGTCGATCACGCTATAGAGGTGCTGCAGAATGAGTTCTAAACTATTTCTTATCAGTATGATGTGTTAGTTGAATGATGGCATGACTTCTTTTGCGAAGAGCTTCATCTGGCTGATTAAGGATTCGTAGCGCGGATACATGAACCACAGATCAAAGGAGGTTGCGCCGGCCTCTACAAACGCTTCAACTTCTTTCAGGATTTTTGAGGGGGTTCCTACCGCCGCGGTCTCAATGTTGGATTTGGGTGAATCTTCTGCTCCTTTTACTTTTCGCCACTCTTCTTGTTTATTCCACATGTAGCCAGCGTACCGCGACATTCGCTGCTGATCCTTGACTATCCATTCGCAGTTCTTCCTTGCTTCCGACTCGGTCTTACCCGTGCTCATCCGGAGTTGGAAACACCAATCAAACTTCGAAAGATTCCTGCCTGCCTTCTTGGCCGTAGAGTTGAAGTCACGGATTATTGCGCGGAGGCCATCTGGCCTGATAAGAAAACCATAGATCGATCCATCTGCATGTTCGACGGCGAATTTAACCGCTGGGCGTTCTATTCCGCCTGCCAGAGTGTAACACCCTATCAAAATAGGTACATGTGGCTTGGATGGCTTCGGATAGATGCACAAGTCGTCAAAGTTCACGTATTTACCGTGAAAGGACGCGGTAGGCTTGGTCCATATGGCCTTCATCGCTGATATATACTCGGTGAGCATCGCGTATCTCTCAGCGTAGCTTAAGAATGGCTTCCCTACTGTTTCAAACTCCGGCTTGTCAGAGATATTGCTTACTCCCACACCGAAGATGAATCTGCCGCCGGAGAGGGCATCTAATGTAGCGATCTCTTTTGCCAAGACGATGGGGTCTCTTAGTAGGACGGGCATGACTCCGACTCCGAATCTTAGTTTTCGGGTCATTCCTGACAGAAAGGAGAATGTGGATACAGTTTCAAATTGATTGGGCTCCAGAGTGTTGCTGCGATCGGTGTGGGATCCCATGGCGACAGGATACTGTTTATGTCTCTCAAACGAATTGTGGATGTGATCCATGTCCCAAACAGCGTCATAACCAAGATCTTCAGCCTGCTTAGTGGACTCAATGATTCTCTTGACACCGCTTGTGGGTCCAGACGTGGGGATTCTGGCCCCAAACCTGATTTTACTCATAAATTTGGCCCATCTGACTGACAGAGAATTAAGGATTGTGCTAGTCATGCAGGTAACTGTGAAAATGTCGAAAGGAGAGAAGTCCATTCTCTTCATGCTATGCCAAAGAGCGATGGTACCAAAACTTTCCCTATGCCTTATAAGCAGCCTTCCCAACACGAGTCTCACTATGGTGTGTAGACAATCTTGTCTATGACGACCCGGGAGATGAGTTCCTTCTTTAAAGGCAAGTGGATCGCACGTTTAGTCACTTTAAAGAAGAATGGTTATCCGCATATCACGCCTGTCTGGTACGATTGGGATGGAAGAAAATTAGTCATAGTAACCAAGACTAACCGAGTGAAGTATCGAAACATCAAGACTGATAGCCGAGTCGCTTTATGCATAGACACCAACGACAGACCCTACAAAGGCGTGATAGTAGAAGGTAAGGCCGAGATCACGGACCGAAACCTTCGCGGCGAAATGAAGAAGATGATCTCGAAATATGTTGAAAGCGATGAGGAAAGACAACGTTACTTGCAGCGCTGGCTAAACGAGCCCAGAATTCTTCTAGTGGTTCATCCGACAAAAACAATTACTTGGGATAATTCTAAGACCGGTTGACCTTGCTTGCAATGATGGAAGTAGAGTTGTAGTCCCTAGGTGGTGGTTGTTAAGCTGATCGCGGGTGTGGAGGAGTAGAATAGGTTTGCCAGAGAAAACAAAGTTTGCAACCGTTTACGGCCTAAGCTCAGAGGGATACGCTATCGCATCTGCCCTAGCGTCTGGCGGAGCCAGAACCACCATTGTGGACGAGGCGTTACATATGGCAATGGAACTGAAGCCTCAAACTATATCCAGTCATCCTTCGTTAGGATCACTGGTAGGGGAAGAAACCCTCCTAGGTTTAGAACCTATGGATAGGGCAGTGGCAAAAGCTAGCGTCGTATTCTTCGCTCCTAGGATTAGGAAGCAAGGAGAGGAAGCTATGGGTGACATCAATGTAAAGCTGAGGGATGTCGCTAAACATCTGTCCAAAGGCTCTACTTTTGTTTATTCTCTTCCTACTCGACTAGGAGGTAACCAAGACACCATTTCTCTGATTGAGAAACAATCGGGGTTGACGGTGGATCAGGACATGAGGTACGTTTTTGCTCCTCTGCAGCCAGGGAATGGAGTGCCTATTACAATCGGCTCAACTTCCAGTGATCTAGGTGAGTTCAAAGCTTTGGGATTGAAGAACTGGGCTTGGCAAGAACGCGTCTCGTTGTCATCGGCTGAGGTGATTCACTGCAAGCATGTTGTGTCCAGGGCTACTAATCTGGTCGCAGAGCTGGAATTCGCCAAGATGCATAGGGGCAATGGGGTTTCGATCCAGTCGAAGGGGAGCATGGCTGTCAACATGTTTATCGACGAGCTTTGCGAATATCTTTTCGATCTTAAGGCTGCGTCCGCGTCGTTTAAGACTGGTGAGCCGGTGCTCTACCTTGTTACGGGAGCGTTGAGAAGCATAGAAGCCTATCCGAGGTTCTTGGTTGGTAAGGTAAAGGATCTGATGAAGGTCAAAGCGTTGAGGGCTAGTAGGTCTACTCTTCACGTGGTGTGGAGCGTAGACCGATTTGAAATGAGGGGGGACAGATTGGCTAGCAGACAGAGCTTGGGTGAACGGCTCAGCGAGTTTGCCAGTGACGTGCGGATAAGAGGATTAGAAGACTATGCTGAACAAAGCCGTGTGAGGATGGGCCAGTTCCAGGAGGGGCGGAGCAACATCTTTCTGACATGTTCAAAAAAGGATTCGGAGACTATTGGGAAGACTCTTTCGGAAAGACGTATCGGTGAGGCTGCATACTTTGTTAAGGCAAATCTGCTTGCAGAACTTGCGGAAGCGTAATGACAAATTGACAAGAATCGGAGTAATCGGAACAGGCGGCTGGGGGAAGAACCATCTTAGAGCGCTCTATGAGTTAGGAGCATTGGCAGCAATCTGCGAGATCGACAAGCAGAAACTCAGCTTCTACACCAAGAAGTACCAGGCAGAAGGCTACGCCAGCACCGATCGAATGTTTTCACAAGAAAAGCTGGACGGCGTGCTCATCTGCACCCCGACTTCTACTCATTATCTGATTGCGTCTAAGGCGTTGGAGAAGGGAATCGACGTCTTCGTCGAAAAACCGCTGACATATGACTCCTCAGAGGGGGATAAGCTCGTCGGACTCGCCCAATCAAAGCATGTAAACCTAGTAGTGGGCTATATTGAACGCTTCAACCCCGCAGTTTCAGAGCTGGCAAAGATACTGGAAAAAGGAGATCTTGGGCAGCCTCTCTTACTAGAATTTCACCGGGAGAATCGGTGGCAGCAACAGATTAAAGATGTCGGCATAATTCTTGACACCTCTGTCCACGATATTGATACTGCACGATGGCTCTTCAGGGAAGAGCCTAGAGAGGTCTTCGCCCGCACAGGCAAAGTAATAGGCAATCACGAGGATTTTGCCACCATCATACTATCCTTCAGCGGCGAGAAGACGGCTTTCATAGCTTCGAACTGGGTTACTCCCAAGAAGGTCAGGCAGCTCGATGCGGTCTGCACCAATGGAACTGCAACGGTAGACTTCATCTCGCAGGAGCTTCAACTGGACGATGCGAGTGGAACTAGGATACCGCGACTTGAGAGACAGGAGCCTCTGATGCTGGAGCTCAGAAATTTCGTGGACACTGTTGAAGGTAAGGCGAAGCCTTTGGTTGAGGGTCGCGACGCTGTTCAGACTACAAGGGTAGCAGAAGCGGCTTTGAAGTCGGCGCAGATAGGGGAGAAGGTAGCTATCAAATCATTAAAATAGAGTTGTGGACCTGGCAAATTAATGGTGTCCCTTTTGAGGAGAAAGCTTCTAGACATTCTTGCATGCCCCATTGACAAGCATTACCCGTTGGAGCTTCATACATGTGAAGCAGCTGGTGAAAACATAGTTGAAGGTGCCCTGTTCTGCCCGAGATGCGAACGGTTCTACCCTATTGTCGAAGAAATTCCTATCATGCTTCCAGACGAGCTGAGAAGCCAAAAAGAAGATCTAGATTTCCTGAATAGATGGGCGAAGAAGCTGCCCGAAAAAATAGTCCACAATAGTAAACCTTTCCAACTGGCCCGCTCTGGATAAATCTCTGATGTGGAAAATTTGATGGTTCATTCCTGAAATTGGGATTCCCATTTAGTCCGCTTCTCACTGTAATCTTCTATGCGACTCTTCTCCGTTGCAGGGACGCCCATAACTACAACGTTTGGAGGGACATTCTTGACCACGACTGCTCCCATAGCTACGATGCTATTCCTGCCGATTCTTACACCAGCTTTTACAAGGGCGCCGGCGCAGATTACTGCGCCGTCCTCTACTACGACGCCGATTAGTTTTCTGCTTGGTGGATAGGGGTCATTGGTTAATATGGCGCCTGGGCCGATGAAGACGTTTCTACCTATCACTGTCTTAGGAGGGAGGTAGGCCATGCCTTCGATTCTTGTATTGTCGCCGATCTTTACGTCATAATCTATGTGTGCTAAGGAGCCGATCTTTACGTTGTTCCCGATCTTGGTATTGTCACCTATGTAGGTGAAATTCCAGATCTTGACGTTTTTGCCTATCTTTACGTTTCTGCCAATATGGTTCAAGGGCTTATTTGATGGTGTCTTTTTAGCTTTGGGCATTTGGGGGTCTCCTCGTTGGGGATTTTCGCAGAGATTTTCTTACTTATAAGCGAAATATGCTTGGACACGTTCTGGTTGTTTTTTGGCGGTTTGGTGTCTGCGGCGGTGTGCGGTGTATAGGCGTGTGAACAATGTAAAGATGGATGAGAATGTCTGATGTTGATTGCTGGGGTTTTTCGGGGGGATTTGGCTGGCTCATCGGCGGGAAGCTGTGTGTGGGTCTTCGTCGTCGAGGATCTTCACGGCCTGTTGCCAGAAAAGCTCCAGTGTAAAATCGACCTAGGGGGGTTTAAAAGAATTGGACAGTGTTGATTCAGTTTGATGGAATTATCAGTGAATTGTGGGTTTCCATGGAGAGATGTCGTAGTGATGATGAAATCTTGTGGTGACAGCAAATCTTTCCCCGAGAGTTCTTCTGGTCCTGAGCTGTGGTCGGGTTTGTGCTGGTATGAAAATTGTCTGAGGGTTATGCAAATGGGGTGAGACAGATATGGAAGTAGCCTTCGGTGGGTTCGCGGCTGGGTGCAGGGAGTATAGAGCAGTGTTATGGGATGCTTTGCGTGGAGTTAGGTCAAGGGGTGTCATCATAGTGAAGCGAGGATGGGTGGGCGGTTTAATCCATCATAAAATAGGATAGTGGAGCAGCTAAACCATGAGAGATTGTCGGAACCGATGCGGATAAGATAAATAGGGTCGGTTTCAAGGATTTTGACGGAGGATAGGTCTAAAGATG